>JANPAP010000611.1:0-7105 GCA_031429975.1 Chitinophagaceae bacterium | reverse complement strand
GTGGCTTTGGCGAGCCCGGAATTTCTGCGTTTTGCTGTTTGTATTGCGCATTAAATTCTTCGTAATAGTCCTGACCGAGGTGGGTGATAAGATCTTCGCCCATCATGTAGCGCAGGGTATTTTCCAGCTTGCTCAGTTGTTTGAAAATATCGTGCTCCGGACGTAAACCAGGCATGGTCTGTGGTGCTTTGAAATAGAACGACAACCATTCCTGAATACCACTCATTTCTGAACGCTTAGCCAAATCAAGAAACAAAGCCAGATCCAACACAATTGGAGCTGCTAAAATTGAATCTCTGCAAAGAAAATTTATTTTTATCTGCATCGGATATCCCAACCATCCAAAAATATCAATATTATCCCAGCTCTCTTTATTATCGCCATGTGGTGGATAATAATTGATCCTTACTTTATGATACATTTCGCCATACAAATCTGGGTTCAATTCTGGCTTAAAAATCTCATCTAACACACTTAATTTAGAAACTTCTTTTGTTTTAAAATTTTCCGGGTTATCCAATACCAAGCCATCTCTGTTACCTAAAATATTTGTAGAAAACCAACCTCTAACACCTAATGATCTTGCATGAAGGCCGGGTGCTAATATTGTTTTCATCAGGGTTTGCCCTGTTTTAAAATCCTTACCTCCAATGGGTGTATTGGTTTCTTTTGCCAAATCAACTAAAGCAGGAATATCGCAGGTTAAATTAGGTGCTCCGTTTGCAAAGGGTACTCCAATTTTTAGCGCTGCATAAGCATAAATCATACTTGGAGAAATACGATCGTCGTTATTTTTTAATGCTTGTTCAAAGCTTTCAATTGTTAGATGAATATCTGATTGCTGGATATATTTTTCGGTACTGCCACACCAAACTATAACAGCCCTGTTACAATTATTGGCAATTTTAAAATTTTCAATATCATCAATTAAGGCCATTGCCAATTCGTATTTATTAGCAGCCTGTTTTACATTTATCCCATCAATATTGGATACATAAGATTTATCAAAAACAGCTTTCATTGGTTTAATGGCTTCCAATTCTGCTTTAATTGAATTCAATAAAGGAAGTTCTAAAACTTTTGCGTTTAATGCAGCTTCATACACATTGTCCTCATAAATATCCCAACCTCCAAAAGCGATATCATTTAATTGCGCTAATGGAACAAACTCATTTATTTTTGGATTTGCATTTTCAGTACGTTTTCCAATACGGATATTTCCCATTTGTGTAAGCGATCCTATTGGCTTTGCAATTCCCTTTTTAACAGCTTCTACACCTGCAATAAATGTAGTTGCTACTGCCCCCAGCCCTGGTATTAATATTGCCAATTTCCCTTCTGCTAGTTTTACTTTTTGTTCCATGATTTATGTTTATTTTTATTATCGATTAATTTTTTACAACCAGTTATTTTCTTTGTACCATTTTAGCGTTTCAATTAGTCCATCCTTCAGATTGTATTTTGGTTGAAAGTTTAATTCGGTTGTAGCTTTTTTTATATCACAACTCCAATTTTCTGCCATCAACTCATTTAATTTTTCATTGTTTACCGCCGGAATTTTGTTGAGCGGTATGCTGATTTTTTCAACAGCAAATAAAATCAATTTAACCAGCGATACCGGTAGGTAGATTTTAAGTGTTTTTTTGCCTAAGTAATTTTTAATGATGTCAGCAAAATCATACTTATTGTAATCAAACCCATCTGTAATATTGTAGGCCCCATTTGCATTGTTAAGCCGCAATGCATTTACTGCAACATCCGCCACATCTTTAGCATACACAAAACTTAATTTTTGCGGAGCTTTACCAATGTAAGGTTCAAATCCTTTGTTAAGATAATTACTTATTAAAAAAAGATCTCTTTCCCGTGGGCCATAAATAGCAGTTGGACGTAAAATTGTACTGGAAATTTCGATTTTTTTCAGACAATTTTCTGCTTTTAATTTGCTTTTTCCATAAGCGGTAACAGGTGCTGGAATTTTATCTTCTGTAATTATATTTTCAATTCCTTTTTCGGGGCCTATTGCAGCCAAACTGCTGATTAAAACAAACCGTTTAAAATCATTTTTTAAAGTTTCGGCAGCCAGAGCCAGATTGTTTGTAAAGTCTGCATTTACCAAATCATAATCACTCAATGAATTGGCCTTTGTAATACCGGCTGCATGTATTACATGTTGAAACCGATGTTCGTTAAATGCCTGTTTTAATGATGCAGTATTTTTATAATCCAGCGTAATAAAATTTAGTGGTAAATGCTCCAGGTGTTTTACATTACTATTTGAACGAACCGCAGCAAAAACTTCCAAATTATTTTCGAGTGCAGACAGAATTAAATGATACCCCAAAAAACCGCTTGCACCTGTAATTAATACTTTTTCTTTCATAAAGATTTTTCGAAAAGCCTGTAACGTTTAGAAACAGTTGCATTCAATTTTTTCAGCCCATTATTCATCAATTCGTTATTCTCTAAAATCCAGGAAGCTTCGCCACCTCTGATATTTTTGGATGCTGCTTTTTCAATGATCTCTGCATAAAAGCAAGCTTCAATACCCGACCGGCGATAGCCTTCAATTACACCCAATGCCAGCACTCTTACATAATCGATTTTTTTTAACCCTAATAACAATTTAAAAATTCCCAGAGGAAATAACCTGCCTCTTTTTATTTTTATTAATACCTGGTTGATATCTGGTATGGCCAATGCAAATCCAATAACTTTTCCCTGGTGCTCTGCTATTAAACAAAAGTCCTTATCCAAAATCATTTTTAAATCTTTAGCAAGGTACCTGAATTCTTTTTCCGTCATAGGCACAAACCCTGTATTATCGGCCCATGCTGCATTGTACACTTCTAAAATATTATCAACCTCGGCTTTATAATTTTTTAAATTGATATTTCTAATGGTAATCCCATTAATTCCCATACGACGTAACAGCGTATCTTTTAGTTGCAATGTTCTTTTATCAACCGTTGCTGTTGGTAAATGATAGGCCAGCAAATCAACCTGTTTACTAAACCCAGCACTATTTAGTAAAATTTCATAATAAGGTTTATTATAGGTCATCATGGCAACCGGTGGAGAATCAAAACCTTCAATTAACAAACCACAAGGTTCGTTGGTAGATGGATTAACAGGGCCCGAAATATTTGTAGCGCCTTTTTGAATCAGCCATTGAGAAGCAGCATCAAGTAAAAGATTTGATAATTCAAGATCATTTATTACATCATAAAATCCAAAGAAACCATCTTTGGATTTATTAAAATCATTATGATTATTATTGATGATTGCTGCAATCCTTCCTTTAATTTCTCCATTATCAAGTACTAAAAAAAGTTGCAGTTCCGAATGCTCATGAAAAGGATGTTTACCGGGTGATAACAAATCTCTTTGTGCAATATGTAATTCGGGAACGTAATTTAAATCTCCTTCAAATAAATGATGGGGGAAATCTATAAATTGAGCCAGCTCTTTTTTAGAACTAACTTGTTTTATCTGCTTCATGCCTTAACTGTATTTAACAGCGGAATATTTAATTTGTAAGCAACTTTCTTAATTTTTTCAACCGCAAAATCAATTTGACTAAATGAATGGGTTGACATTAATGAAAACCGAATCATGGATGATTCGCTGCTTACTGCAGGTGATACAACCGGATTAACAAATACACCTTCATCCATCAGCATTTTAGCCATCAGGAAAGTTTTTTCGTTATCCCTTACATATATTGGAATGATTGGAGATTCAGTTGGTCCAACATCAAAACCAGCGTCTTTAAAGGCTTCTAGCGTGTAATTGGTATTTTGCCAAAGCTTTTCTATAATTTCTGGTTCTCTTTTTAAAACCTGCAATGCAGCTAATGCACTGGCAGCTGCTGCTGGAGAAATACTGGCGCTAAACATCAAAGACCGGGCATGATGTTTTAAATATTCTATAATAGGTTTATCTGCGGCAATAAAACCACCAATAGATGCCAGTGATTTACTGAACGTGCCCATTATTAAATCTACCTTTGAAGTAATATTATAATGTGCCGCAGTGCCCTGTCCTGCCGGGCCAAAAACTCCCAAAGAATGTGCATCATCTACAAAAACTGCTGCATTGTATTTTTTTGCTAATAATGAAATTTGATCCAGTTTTGCGATATCCCCTTCCATACTAAATACGCCATCCGTTACAATTAATTTAAACGCATCGATAGGCACATTTGACAATAATTTTTCAAGATGCGCCATATCCGAATGGCCATATTTATACATTTTTGAAAATGATAACCTGGCACCATCAATAAGACAGGCATGGTTCCATTCATCTAAAAATAAAAAATCATTACGTCCTGCAAGGGCTGATATAACGCCAAGATTTACCTGATAACCGGTACTAAAAACCAAGGCAGATTCCTTTCCTACAAATTGTGCCAACGCTTCTTCCAACTCAATATGCAAATCTAAAGTGCCATTCAAAAACCTTGATCCGGCACAACCACTGCCATATTTATCAATGGCCTTTTTAGCGGCTTCTTTAACTTCTTGATGATTGGTAAGCCCCAAATAACTATTTGAACCAAACATTAAAACTCGTTTCGAACCTATTATAACCTCTGTATCCTGATCGGATTGCAATGGACGGAAAAATGGATAAATATCCGCCGCCTTTAAAAGATCTACAGTTTTGAAAGCATCTATTTTTTTCTTTAATGCAGTATTAATCATCTTATCAGGTTATATGTTTGGTAAATAATTTTAAATTTAAGCTAAAGTTTTCAAAATGTTCCTTAAAGGTTATTATATTATTATGCTTTGATTTTACATTGAAAAACCTTATTTACATTTTTGTTGTATCCTCGAAAGCACTTTAATACACGAGGTTAAATCAGACTCATTTATCCCCTCTTTTAGTACCGTATCCTGGCCTAAAAATATTTCATGCATTTTGTCAATAATAGATTTCCCAGTATCGGTTAAAGCAATAATATTTTTTCTTCTATCCCCCAGTGCAGGCACCCTTTTTACAAAACTTTTTTGTTCTAAAATATCAATAGACCGAAGTACAGCAGATTTGTTTTTATCCATTATCTCTGCAATATCTTGCTGGATCATATCCTTTTTTCCATCATTTCTGGAGATAAAGTAAAGAACTCCCATTTGCTCAAATGTTATTTCCTTATTGATACCAGCAAAACTAAGATTGATCGTTTTTAGCAATAACTTACCTGTATGAACAATCATAAATCCTAAAGTATCAGGCATTTCATTACTAATCATAGTCAATAGTTGCTTATTTAACGGTTGCAAAGGTAACTGCTCAATTTAAAATTACCTATTGATGAAATTCAAATAAACAACCAATTACATCAATAAAAATCAACACAATTGAATATTAATAGATTTTATCAAAATAAATATCAAATCGATATATTTTTAATTTATAAAAGTAAAAGCATTTAGCAGAAAATTGGAATTAAAATAATTGGCAGACGGAGGTTAATTAGAAGTTAATCAATTAAAAAAAGTTAAGTCATTAAACTTGCGCTTGGATAGATACTTGGCAAATAATTCCTGGCTTGATGGATCTTGTAAAATACTTAAATGTCTTTCATGATGCATATCGGTGCCAACAAAATCGGCCAAATCATTATCAAAAATAAATTTAGCAGCTTTAGCAGCCGGCTTACCATAGTAACCGGTAAGCGATAATAAATTTACCTGTAATAAAAAACCCATGTCCTTTAAATGTGTATATGCATCAAAATTACCGTGGTAATAAAAATATCTTTCAGGATGTGCCATTATTGGGCGGTACCCAGCCGTAATTAATTCAAACGAAATTTCATTCAGGTTAGATGATGCTGTTGCATAAGACTGTTCGGTTAAAATGATATTGTTATGAATTTTTAAAATCTCCTTATCATTTCTTAACAACTTTATAAAATAATCATCCAGCATATATTCTGCAGCTGCTGTTATTTCAATATCAATATTTTCAGTTTTACAGGCTGCTTGTAATAGTTGCAATGCAGTGTTAATAGTTTCGGGAGTATTACGGTACAGATCGGAAATAACATGTGGTGTGGCAATAGTTTTTCGTATTCCCAAATCATAAATTCCCTTTACCAACAATAAAGATGTTTCAATATCCGGCGATCCATCATCAATCCCCGGTAAAATATGGGAATGAATATCTGTACTAAATGGCAATGTGCCATCTGTAACAAATTCAGAACGCTTTTTTTTGAAAAAATTAAACAACATATTTATTTAAATCAAAGATAATTAATCAATCACTTTTTGAAAAAGTGTATAATAATACTGACGCAATTTGATCAGTGGTTTTAAAATAGATGCTATGTGTGGAAATGGGATATTGTTTACTTTCATTGCCAGATAATCCCTACGGTTGGCTCGTAACCTGCTTCCCATATTGCGATTACTTTGCCCTCCCACCCTCATTTTTACAATTAGCTTTGGTAAGTATTTGGAACTAATTCTGAACCGATACAGATACCTGGCCATAAATTCGTAATCGGCTGCTGTATAATAATGCGACTCGTAACCACCCAACTCTTCCAGCAACTCTCTTCTAAAATAAAATGTAGGATGGGCAGGCATCCAGCCGTAATTAAAACGAAACCTTTTATAGGGCAACCCTTTCCAGTAACGAATAACTTTATTGATATTTTGTTGATCAATATATACCAAATCGCCATACATGGAATCAACCTTATATTCTTTAAAACATTTTACAATACTATCAATTACATCCGAAGAAGCCAGCATATCATCACTGTTTAAAATACCAATCACATCACCTGTAGCCATTTGCATGCCTTTATTAATGGCATCATACATCCCCTTATCTTCTTCAGAAACCCAGGTGGTAATATGATTTTCGTATCGCTTAATAATCTCCAGCGTTCCGTCGGTAGATTTTGCATCAATTACGATATGCTCAATGTCGGGATAGGTTTGATGGATAACAGAATCTATACAATCCTGCAAAAATTTTGCGGAATTATAGGTTACTGTTATTATCGTTACTTTCATGTCTATTAAAAATATAGGACTATTTGAACTGGCAAAATAGCATATTTTTAGTTAATCAAACCATT
>JANPAP010000610.1:0-19600 GCA_031429975.1 Chitinophagaceae bacterium | reverse complement strand
CCCGACTCTTTGCCAATTCAATACTATCCAAAAAAATAAAGAAAAAAGTAATTCCAAATCCTTTCTGTTTTGCGTGTTTAATTATTTGTTGGTAGGATAAACCCGACAAGGTTGTTTCAAATGAAAAACTTTTTTGAGATTCAATCAGAGATTCAATTCTTTCAATCATTATTCTGCCTGCCTGAAAAGCTACAGCTTCTGCATTTAATGGCGATAACCCTTTTGCAATTTCATCTGCATTAACAAACTCAACTGTTTTAAAAACTCCAGGTAATAAATTATAAGCAGCAGTTGTTTTTCCAGCTCCGTTACATCCAGCAATAATAAATATTTCCGGCATGTGCTTGGGTTTAATAATTTATTAGTTTTTGTACCGATTCATCCAACCTGCTGTAGGCCATAAAATTTTTCTCTAGATCAATATTAAATGGAATGGGTGTATCCAACGATGCACAACGCATTACAGGGGCGTCCAGCATTTCAAAACAATGGGCTGCAACCCATGCGGCAACTTCTCCGCCAATGCCGCCGGTTAATGTGTCTTCATGCAACAGTAAAACTTTCCCGGTGGCTTTTACTGCTGTTTGTATGGCATCATAATCCAGCGGTAACAGGGTTCGTAAATCTAAAATATAACTAGAAATTTCAGGATGATTTTTTGCATAATCCATAGCCCAATGTACCGCAGCGCCATAGGTAATAATGCTGATGTCTTCGCCGTATTGAACCAACCTTGCTTTGCCAATTTCAATTTCGTAATAGGCTTCGGGTACCGGTCCACTAATGCTTCGGTACAAAGCCTTGTGCTCGAAAAACAATACCGGATTGGGATCGTTGATGGCAGCAATCAGCAAACCTTTTGCATCCATGGCAGTGGATGGGTAAACCACTTTTAAACCGGGCGTATGCACAAACCAGGCTTCGTTGCTTTGGCTGTGAAAGGGCCCTGCACCTACACCGCCGCCAGTTGGCATACGAATTACCACATCGGCATTTTGCCCCCAACGGTAATGCAGTTTGGCCAGGTTATTTATTATTTGGTTAAAGCCTACGGTTACAAAATCGGCAAACTGCATTTCCATCATGGCCTTGTATCCCTGCAAGGATAAACCCAATGCAGCACCAACAATGGCGCTTTCGCAGATGGGTGTATTGCGTACCCGTTCCTTTCCAAAAGCTTCAACAAAACCTTCGGTAATTTTAAATGCGCCACCATATTCTGCAATATCCTGTCCCATTAAAACCAGTTTGGGATGCTGTTGCATGGATTGAAACAAAGCTTCTTTTATGCCATCGATAAATCTTAAATCTGTTTTTCGTTTTTCGTTTTTTCCGTTGCTGGTTTCTTGTTGGGTGCTTAATTGGTTATGCAGTCTTTCATGTGTTAACAAGAAACCAGGAACTGATTTTGCATACACATCATTTATTTCTTCTGTTGTATCGGGTATTATTGGAGTAGATTGGTAGGCCAATTTTAATTCCGAGTCGATATGTTCTTTTAATTCATTTCTAATTGATGCAACAGATTGTTCGGTTAAAACTTGTTGTTGCAAAAGATAAGCTTCGTAATTTTTTATCGGATCTTTTTTCTCCCACAATTCAAACAATTCTGGAGGTACATATTTAATACCGCTGGCTTCTTCATGCCCTCTCATACGGAAAGTCATGCATTCAATCAGGTAAGGTTTTTGGTTGTTGATGCAATAGTCTCTAACACCTTTAATGGTATCGTATACTTCTAAAATATTGTTGCCATCAATTTGTACACCCTCCATGCCATAGCCTTTTGCACGCTCAACCAAACTAAAACATTTGTACTGCTCGTTTACCGGAGTGCTTAAACCGTAGCCATTATTTTCGATGATAAAAATTACCGGCAAACCCCAAACAGCAGCCACATTTAAAGCTTCGTGAAAATCGCCTTCGCTGGTGCCACCATCGCCGGTAAATGCCAGCGATACTTTATTTTCGTTGCTTAATTTATGTGCCAAAGCAACGCCATCTGCAATGGCCAGTTGGGGACCCAGGTGGCTGATCATACCACAGATATGATGTTCTTTATTTCCAAAATGAAAACTTCTTTCACGCCCTTTGCTGTAGCCATCTTTATTGCCCTGCCATTGTTTAAATAATTTATGCAGCGGCATATTACGGCCGGTAAAAACACCGAGGTTGCGGTGCAAGGGCATAATCCATTCATCCGCATCTAATGCCATTGTTGCGCCAACCGAAATAGCTTCCTGTCCGATACCGCTAAACCATTTTGATATTTTTCCTTGCCGCAACAACAGCAACATTTTTTCTTCAATCAGCCGGGGCAGCAATAAATTTTTATACAGCTGCAGTAACTGTTCGTTTGTAAAATTGTTTCTGTTGAATTGCATATGGGTTTTTGAATATTTCTGTTAGTGAAGTTAATGGATGTAATCTATGACACGATCATTTTAGATTGGGAATCAGGCTTCATTTTGTTTTTCTTTAAAAGCTCTTTTATGTACAAAAGAATTAAAGAACGATAATAAAACGCTGAACAACATGGCATGTAAAAAACTGTCAATTTTAAATCCATGAACAAAATGTGCATCAATTAAAATGATACAGGCATTGATGACAAAAAGAAACAGCCCGAGTGTAAGAATGGTTGCCGGTAGTGTAAGTAAAATGATGAGTGGTTTTATAAATGCATCCAACAAAGCCAGTACAATGGCTACTATGATGGCGGTGTAAATATTGTTGTTTGCAATATGCACTCCGGGCAAAATATAAGCAAGTATAAAAACATTTACAGTAGTGATGAGTATTTTATATATAAAGGTCATACAGCAAAATTTGAATCAGAATGAATATGAATACAGACTAAAGGTCAGAACATTTCATTTAAATTACAACCAATTCGTAAAAATTTTCGGGTTGGTAATATTTATTGGCCAAGGCCATTAGTTCTTCGGCGCTGATTGTTTTGATGCATTGGATCGACTCGTAAAAATATCGTTCATCCAAATTATTTAAGATAATATTTTTCCAACGGCCAATAATTTGAAAGGGTCCATCAAGATCGCCCAAAATAATTCCGATTAAATAATTGCGAACCAACAATAATTCTTCTTCATCAATCAATTCTTCTCTCAGCAATTTCATTTCGTTATAAACTTCCTGAATAGTGGCTTCACAAACATCTTTGCCGGCTTCGGTACTTATCAACAAAGCACTGTTTTGCATATGATTTTGAACAAAACTGTGGATGCCATAAGTGTACCCTTTTTCTTCCCGGATATTACTCATCAACCTCGATCCGAAGTAACCACCAAATACCGTATTGAGCACCATCATTTTTGTAAAATCGGGATGATGCCTGTTTGGAAAAGGCGTTGCCAAACGGATGGCTCCCTGTACACCATTTACATCGTTTTGAATGCGGTATTTTTTTTCAACAGCAGTACTTACTGAATTAATAATTTGCGATTGTGTATTGGGTTTGAGGTTTAATTTTCCAAATTGATTATTGAGTTGTTCCATCAAATCATCGGGCAATTTACCGGCAACAAATATTACACAGTTTCCATTTACATAATAGTCATTAAAATGCGCTTTCAATTGTGCCGTATCCAATGCATCATAATCCTCGGCATTTAAAACTTTTCCATAAGGATGATCGGCACCATACAGATACGTATCAATTAACCGGTTGGCAACAAAATCGCATTTTTGTAAACTTACCGATAAGCGCTGCTTGCTGTTTTGTTTAAATATATCCAGTTCATCTTCCAGAAAAACCGAATCGGTAATCATTTCGGTAATTACAGGCAAAACAGCACTTAAATGTTTGCTTAATGTATGCAGCGATACCACCGCTGTTTCGTTATAACAGGCACGGTTGCAGTAGGCGCCAAAATATTCAAAATGTTCATTTATTTCGAAAGCCGATTTTGTACTGGTACCATTTTTAAGCAAATAATTGGTAGCTGTGGCAACGCCGTTTTGTGTTTCATAACAATTGCCGGCGTAAAAAATTATTTCCAATTGTATTACTTCCTGCGATCCGGCATCAATTGTATAAACAGTCACTCCGTTATCCAGCACAGATTTAGTATAAGGCTTCAGTTGTAAATTAAATTCAATAGCGTCTTTTATTTCGGGGGCTTCTATTCTGTTGAGCATTTATTTTTGTGTTAATTGGGTGATTAAATAAAATTGAAAAGTTTTTTCAATCTATCTAATTTTCAGTTGTTGCATAATAGTAAAGTGTATTACAATTATTGTCATCAAAAATGGTATTGATTTCTTTTTTAATGGCGTCGGCAGTTACATCTTGGTACATGCCTAATTCTTTATTGATAAGATCGGCATCGCCCAATAATTCGTAAATAGCCAGATTGGTTGCCCGGTTCATAATACTCATATCTTCAAAAGCCAACATGCTTTCGGTTTTGTTTTTTACTTTTTGCAATTCTTTTTCACTGATGCCTTCCTGTTGTAATTTTTTTATTTCTTCCATAACAGCGGCGTCGGCATCCTGCATGCTAACACCCTTTACCAGCTTACCTTCTATGGCAAGTAATCCGGCATCAGTACTTCCGGTATGATGACATTCAATATTGCTAAATAATTTTTTTTCTTTTACCAGTGCCTGAAACAAACGGGAGGAACCACCACCACTTAAAATTTCGGAAATCAATTCTGTAGGATAATAGCGTTCATCTAACCTTGATGAAATGTGCCAGCATTTATACAATGCATCCAAGGGTACCGTGGCTTTAACTTCCATGGTACGGGCAGCAGTTTGTTTAGGTTCTTGCGGCAATTGTCGCTCATATTTTTGTCCCGGGCTGATGGGGCCAAACCATTTATCTGCTAATAATTTTACAGCAGCTGTTGTGGTATTACCAGCAACTACCAATATGGCATTGGTGGGTGTATAATGTTTCCAAAAAAAATCTTTTACATCCTGTAATGTAGCATCTTCAACATGTTTCAATTCTTGTCCAATCGTCATCCAACGGTAAGGGTGTACCTTGTAAGCAAGGGTTCTCATTTTGTGCCAAACATCGCCATAGGGCTTGTTGATATAATGTTCCTTAAATTCTTCGCAAACAACTTTTCGTTGTACTTCTAAACTTTTTTCATCAAAAGCCAGACTTAACATCCGGTCGCTTTCGAGCCAAAAAGCAGTTTCAATATTTTCTGCAGGCAACTGGCAATAGTAGTTGGTAAGATCGTTTGTGGTAAATGCATTGTTTTCGCCTCCGGCAACCTGAAGCGGTTCATCGTAGCTGGGTATATTTATACTGCCACCAAACATCAGGTGTTCAAATAAATGTGCAAAGCCTGTTTTTTCAGGATTTTCATCTCTGGCACCAACATCGTAAATAACATTTACAACCACCATTGGGGTACTCTTATCTTCGTGTACCAAAACTCTAAGTCCATTGCACAAAGTAAATTTATCAAACTGAATCATGCGGCAAAGTTAAGGGAGCGGCATTAAGCCCTCTGAAGTTTTTAGAAGAATTATTAACGGGTTATAAAATACTTTTTGGTTTGATAAAAAACCGTAGTAATTCCCCATTTCTTCGAACAATAACCGAAATTTTTTCGTTGGCATTTTGCATCATGCTTTTATATTGCATGATATTATTTGAAAAATTATTACCTACTGCAATAAGCGTATCATTAAATCTTAACCCTGCTTTATCTGCTGGAGAATCAGCGGCTATTTCATCAACAATAATGCTTCCGTTTATATAATAAATAGACATGCCAGTATAAGCATAATCAAATGCCTCGGCATAATGATTATTGGGTGTAATGTGAATTTCTCTTTTGGGATAATTTAAAATCATATTAAAACGGCGTAATAAATCATTGCCAATTAAACCACCAACAAAAGGATAAGAAGTAACATTAAAATCATCTTTAAATATATAAGTGGGTACATTTCTAAATTTATACTTGCCAATTTGTACATATTTTACAACCGTTAATTTCATTTGCAATTTACCACCCATTCCCTCGGCCTGGGTATAAATGGGGGTACGGTTATTTTTTATGATACTACTGTCTTCTGCAAATTTTTCACTCATTAAAAAACAGAGCCCGGCGCCAGTATCCAGATAAAAATTAAAGTCAATTTTTCTTCGGTCTTTTATTTGTAAATTTTGAATGGGCAGTGTAGTAAAAGCCGGCCGTAGGGTATGGCCATCTTTTGGGTATTCAATTTCACCTGGCTGGTACACTTCAACTTCGGAGCTATCAAAATTTAATTTTATTATATAGCGGCTTAAAAAACTATAACCAATAATGCCATCAATTTTTTCGCCATAAACACTGCTTAAAACTTCGTAGTTGTTGATATGGAAATTGAGATTATTTACGGTTAGGTTGGGCAATTTTAATTGTTGATTATATAAAAAACTTACTTTATGTGCACTGCCCAAACCGGTAATGGTGGTATCGGAAGCCCTGGGGTTAAGATTTAAATTTGCAGCAGTAGTAGAGTCTAGCGAAATGCCACCACTACCGGTATCTAAAATAAAATTTAAGCTGTCGGGTAAATTATTTATTGTTGCCTGTAAAATCATTACCCCACCCAGGTATTGCTTAAAATGAAAGCGGGTAATAAGTTTAGCCGCAGGCAACGGGCTAAGTATTTCTTGTGCTTTGCAGGTAATTATAAAGGCATATAATAAAAATATGTAGATCCATTTACGCATAAAACTATACTTATAAATATACAACCTAATGGATGTATTTTTGTTTTAAATTATTCAAACGGAAATATGCAGTTAAACGAATTATTTAAGAAAGCACTCAATTTTGAATTTTTAACAGTTGAGGAAGGCGTTTTTTTGTACGAACATGCTGCCCTTGCAGATTTGATGTTTGTTGCAAACGAGTTAAGAAAAATTCAGGTGCCTCATGGAAAAGTAACCTGGATTATTGACCGTAATTTAAATACTACCAATGTATGTATTGCCAATTGTAAATTTTGTAATTTTTTCAGAGTGCCGGGCCATCCGGATGCATACATAACAGATATAGAAACTTACAAAAAGAAAATAGATGAAACCATCCGTTATGGTGGTGAGCAATTGTTATTACAAGGTGGGCATCACCCCGATTTAGGGTTGAGTTATTATGTAAACCTATTTAAAGAATTAAAACAGCTTTACCCCAACATCAAGTTGCATACTTTAGGACCACCCGAAGTGGCACATATTACCAAATTAGAAAAAAGCACCCACCGGGAAGTATTAATTGCATTACAAGCAGCAGGACTGGACAGTTTACCCGGCCCCGGTGCTGAAATATTAACGGATAGGGTTAGACGATTAATTAGTAAGGGCAAATGCGGCAGCCAAGAATGGTTGGATGTAATGCATGAAGCACACAAATTAAATATAACTACCAGCGCCACCATGATGTTTGGACATGTAGAAACCATAACAGAAAGATTTGAGCACTTGGTAAAATTGAGGGAAGTACAAAGTCGTAAACCCGAAAATGCAAAAGGATTTATTGCTTTTATTCCTTGGACATTTCAGGATGTGGATACCCTATTGGCTAAAATAAGAGGGGTACATAATTTAACTACTGCAGAGGAATACATTCGCATGATTGCACTCAGCCGCATTATGTTACCCAATGTAAAAAACATACAGGCAAGTTGGCTTACGGTTGGTAAAAAAACGGCTCAACTTTGTTTAAATGCCGGCGCCAACGATTTTGGAAGTATCATGATTGAAGAGAATGTTGTAAGCGCTGCAGGGGCTCCACACCGCTTTACCAGCAAGGGTATACAGGAAGCCATCAGGGAAGCTGGCTTTGAGCCGCAGCTTCGTAACCAGCAATATGAATTCAGGCAAATGCCCCGGCAAATGGAAGAGCAGGTAATAAATTATTAATATTTTATAATTTCGATTTATGAAGTAACCGTGTTAAATTTTAAAATGAAATCCTTTTAAAATTGGTTATTTTCATTTTAAACAAAACGGATATTTATGCGAATTTTACTGATATCAATCCTTGTATTTTTTTCTATGAACCTTTCCAGTCAAAACATTTCATATAAAGAACAATATCGACCCCAATATCATTTTTCTCCAACTGCAAATTGGATGAATGATCCTAATGGAATGGTTTATTATAAAGGAGAGTATCATTTATTTTATCAGTATTATCCTGACAGTACCGTATGGGGCCCTATGCATTGGGGGCATGCCATTAGTAAAGATCTGATTCATTGGCAACATTTACCCATTGCTTTATATCCAGATTCGATTGGTTATATTTTTTCCGGAAGTGTAGTGGTGGATAAAGACAATACTGCTGGATTTAAAAATGGTATTGAATCTCCATTGGTTGCTTTGTTTACTTATCATAATATCGAAAAAGAAAAAGCCGGAGCATCCGATTTTCAATCCCAAGGTTTTGCGTACAGTTTGGATAAAGGAAGAACCTGGAAGAAATATAAAAATAATCCTGTACTAAAAAATAATGGTATAAAAGATTTTAGGGATCCAAAAGTTTTTTGGCATCAACAAAGTAATCTTTGGATAATGACCCTTGCCGTGGCCAATAAAGTAGAATTTTACAAATCAAAAAATTTAAAAGATTGGGAATATTCCGGAAGCTTTGGTGAAAAAGATGGCAGCCATGGTGGCGTTTGGGAATGCCCCGATTTGTTTGAAATGAATGTAGAAGGAACCAACACAAAAAAATGGGTATTGATTGTAAGTATTGGTAATGGTGGGCCTAACGGTGGTAGTGCTACACAATATTTTATAGGCGATTTTAATGGTAACACATTTACAAATAGTAATAAGCCTGAAGCAACACTTTGGGTTGATTACGGACCTGATAATTATGCCGGGGTTACCTGGAGCAATACCGGAGATAAAAAATTATTTTTGGGTTGGATGAGCAATTGGAATTATGCTCAAAAAGTACCAACCGTCAATTGGAGAAGCGCCATGACCATTCCTAGGGCCTTAAAACTAAAAAATACAAAAGAAGGTATTTTGCTGTATTCCAATCCTGTAAAAGAGTTACAGGCTTTACGAACCTCATCACGTCGGTTAAACCAAAATAAAAAAACACATTTTGCAAAAGGTTTGTATGAAGTAAAGTTAGAAGTTGATCTTACCAAAACATCGGCGCTTGATTTTGGATTAAGTTTTTCAAACGCTGCAAAAGAAAATATTAAAGTGGGGTTTAATAAATTATTAAACCAGTTTTATGTAGACCGCTCTGAGGCAGGCGACCATTCTTTTTCGGAATTGTTTACAAATAAATCCATTGCAGCAAGGGTTATTAAAAATAATATTTTATCACTACAGATATTTATTGATCATTCTTCCATTGAAGTTTTTGCTGATGATGGAGCTGTTTTGATGACATCTATTTTCTTTCCTTCACAATCATTTAATGATATAAAATTGTATCAACACGATGGATCTGTTTCTGTAAAAAACCAAATTTTATATTATTTAAAATCTATTTGGTAAACTGTTTTCTTTTTGTATTTACAATTCTGTATACAATATTTAAAACACTGTATCGTTTTAATATTGTAAAATTCCAATCTATGAACAGTCATTCAAATACAAACTTGGGCAATCCTCTGTTAAAAGCGGTAATTAATTTTTTCAACAAACTTTTAAAATCAAACGACGATTACCCAGTAAAATATTATAAAAAAGACAAACAGTTTTTACGTAACAAAAGGGCATAATTATTAAAAAATCGATTATTAAATTCGTTAGATTTATAATTTCCCAGATATAATTTTTTATGAAAAAGAATTCTAAAAGCAATATTGGGAGTCCTTTATATACTGTACTATACAACATCTACCTTAAATTAATCCAGTATCCGGATTATTATCCTATAAAATTTTATTTTAAAAGGAAACGTATTCGCCGGTACGGTTAATTACAATGTTTTTAATTTATTGAAACCTCTTAATTATACGAGGCTGTCTCAAAACTGTCTTTTTTAACCGCGGAGACGCAAAGACGCAGAGAAATGAAGTTTATTCAACTTGTAAAATCTGTGTCTTTGCGTCTCTGCGGTTATTTTTTGGGCTTATGAGACAGCCTCTTTTTTTGTAAAAAATACCCTAAACTGGGTATTTTTTTGTGCATGTTATTCATCTACTTTTGAATTAGGTTTTTCATAGGATATTGGATTTTAAAGCGGGGCTGGATTTTTATCCTGGCCCCTTTTTATTTATAAATCCTATTTATGTTAGGGCTGATGTATATGCAAATATTGTTACTAAGGTGGTATTAAAAAGAATTATTACGCAGGTAGCAAATGTTACGATATTATAGGGGTTGAGGTAAAGAAAAAACGTATTTATACCAAAATGGGCTTCTTTAAAAAATCAATACTTTTTTCAACAACCTCATTCATTGCATCGGGCAGGTAATTCATTATCCATGGATGTTTCCGGTCAAATACATGATTGCTTTCAACTATAAATAAGGTTGCTTCAGGTTGAGTTTCTTTAAGTTCATAAGCAACTTCAACCGGTACAGCAATATCTAATGTGCCATGGCAAATCAACCATGGAATCTTAATATTTCTGGCTGCTTCTTTAATATCAAACCGTTGTTTATTTTTCTCAAAATCTTCATACAACTGATAATACAAGGGCATTTGTTGGTTAGTACGAGAGTTTGTATAATATTGTACACTTATCGCTTTCCAATCCTGCATTTGATTAGTTGTCCAGTTTCCCCAGGGCGTTTTACATTCGTTAATACCCGCCCAGGTAATTAATTTTTTTATCCTTTTATCTTCACTTGCAAAAATAGTTGCTACGCCCCCTCCCATACTATGTCCAATTAAATAAATTTGGGCTGCATCTATCCATTTTGCATAATCGTTTTTTGAATCTGTGACCCAATTGGTAACCAGCAATAAATCTTCAAGTTCTCTGCTAAAATTATTTTTTCCAAATGCATCTAAATCGGCAAATTCATCAGGCTGGGCCACGGTTGTGCCATTATGCGAAAAATTAAATTTTACAAATGCAAAACCAGCAGCAACTACCTTTTTAGCAACTAAATCAAAATTCCCCCAATCCTTAAAACCATTAAATCCGTGACAATAAATAATTACCGGAAGTTTTGAGGAATCCTCATCAAAAAAAACATCCATAGTAATTGCCTTATTATCCGATCCAGGTAATTCAATATTTTTTATGCAATTCATAATTGACTTAATAAAAATGAAACCTTTGTTTAACCTTGGTTGCTAAAAAATTAACTTGTTTTTATGGCATTGAGAATAATTAAAGTTCTTTATTTTTTAGCAACTAATTTTAATAATTAAGGATACCCTATAAAAAATGTTTAGGAGTTATTAATTAATTTAACTCGCCATGTGATAATAAACCAATGTTTCCGGAGATTGGATTTTCAAATTTAATATTAGTCTATCTTCAATCAGTTCGAAAAATTTATAGAAAAAAATAATGGAGGTCATCAAAAATATCATATTTGATTTGGGCGGTGTTTTATTAAACATCAACTATCAAAAAACAGCCAATGCATTTAAAAATCTTGGCGTAAAAAATTTTGATGAACTATACTCTCAAGCCGCCGCAAATGATTTTTTTGAAAACCTTGAAACGGGTAAAATATCCGAACAGGAATTTTATAAAACCATGCAGCAATATTGTAATTCATCCACTTTGCAGCAGCAGGTAAAAGATGCCTGGAATGCCATGTTGCTTGATTTTAGAATGGAAAGTATTCAGTATTTAGAATTGCTTCAACCGCAATACAAATTGTTTTTATTGAGTAATACCAACAGTATTCATTTAACCGAGTTTATGCAAATTGCCGAAACCGTATTGCCCGGAAAAGTATTCAATAACTATTTTATTAAATGTTATTATTCTCACTTAATTAATTTACGAAAGCCTTATCCTTCAACATACGAATTTGTTTTAAGCGATGCAGGTATTAAAGCCGAAGAAACTTTGTTTATCGACGATTCGCCCGTTAATATAGAAGGCGCAAAACTTGTAGGATTACAAACCCATCTTTTGTTACCGAATGAAAATATTGAGGAAATAATATTGTAGTTATTTTATTTCTTCAAACTCGATATAATCATCATTTTTAGCAGCGGCCGATGAATTACTGGAAGTAAAATTATTCGTTGCATTTTGTTGAGCATTTTCTTGCTGATTCATCTTTTCTTTCATCTGAGTATTGATGTCATTAAATTGTTTTTTTACCTCCTTGGTGGTTTTTGCTATTGGTATAATAAAATCAAAAATGATTTTGTATAAAATATAAAGTGCAAAAAGTTCTATTGCTAATCTAAAAATGTTCATGATGCAAAAATATTAATCAAATAAAAACGGGCATGTTAATTATTTAGCAATATTACGAAATACTTATTTTTTAAAACTTACGCTGTTTTGGCAATTAGTTAATTGTTACTTACATTTGCAACGGAAAAAAGAAACAACTGAAGGGAACGGATAGCGTTCCCTTCTTTTTTTACAATGACTCAAAACACAACTATACCGGCAATTGAAGCATTAATTGAAAAATTAATAGCCCCCTACGAGGATGTCTTTTTGGTTTCTGTACGTATAAAACCTACCAATAACATTAAGATATTTTTGGATGCTGAGAGTGGCCTGAGTATTGAAAAATGTGTAAAAATTAACCGGGGTTTGTATAAGGTAATTGAAGAAGATGCGTGGTATCCGGATGGAAATTTTTCGTTAGAAGTTTCAAGTCCGGGAGTTGATGAGCCGCTGCAGTTATTACGGCAGTACAAAAAAAATATCGGACGTAATTTGGAAGTAACTTTAATGGATGAATCCAAAAAAGAAGGGAAGTTAATAAGTGTTGAAGAAAATGGTATTCAAATTGAATACACAGAAGGTAAAAATAAAAAGGCAGTAACTCACTTAAAGGAAATTGCGTTTAGTGAAATAAAACAATCAATCGTTTTGATATCATTTTAATTTTTTAAATAAAATTCCCCTACCGGCGGGGAAACAAAATGGAGGCTGGTATGGCATATGGCACGTATTAATTTAATTGATTCCTTCCAGGAATTTAAAGATGCAGAAAATATTGATCGTCCTACGTTAATGAAAGTAATGGAGGATGTTTTTAAAACATTGATCCGTAAAAAATATGGTAGCGACGAGCAATTTGACGTAATTGTAAACGATCAAAAAGGCGATTTGGAAATCTTTCGCCGCCGAACTATTGTTGATGATGATGATCTGTATAATACCCTTACAGAAATTGAATATAAGGATGCCATTAAAATAGAACCCGATTATCAGGTTGGTGAAGAGTTGTATGAAGAAGTGGATATCCAAAAGGAATTTGGCCGCAGGGCAATCCTTGCCGGAAAACAAACGCTGGCAAGCCGTATCAACGATTTAAAGAAAAATTTACTTATAAAAAAATACGAAGATCGTGTAGGCGAAATCGTTAGCGGCGAAGTTTACCAGGTATGGAAGAAAGAAGTTTTGTTGCTGGATGAAGTAGGCAATGAAATGATTTTACCAAAATCTGAGCAAATTCCATCCGACTATTTTAAGAAAGGTGAAAATGTAAGGGGCGTAGTAAAAAAAGTAGAACTTAAAAATAACCAGGCTGTAATTGTTATTTCAAGAACCAGCTCGGCATTCCTCGAAAAATTACTCGAAATTGAAGTACCTGAAATTTTTGATGGCCTGATAGTAGTTAAAAAAATTGTTAGAGATCCGGGCGAAAGAGCTAAAATAGCTGTGGAAAGTTTTGACGACAGGATTGATCCGGTTGGAGCTTGTGTTGGAATGAAAGGTAGTCGTATACACGGTATCGTTAGGGAATTAAAAAATGAAAACATTGATGTAATTAACTGGACCAGTAATATCCAGTTATTAATTCAACGTTCGTTAACCCCATCAAAAATTACCAGTATTGATATCAACGAAGAAAAGAAACATGCTACTGTTTATTTAAAACCCGATCAGGTTTCATTGGCAATTGGCCGCCGTGGTGTAAATATTAAACTGGCTTGCGAACTTACCGGTTACGAAATTGATGTATTCCGTGACAATGAAGGTGAAGTTGATGAATTTGATATTGATCTGGAAGAGTTTAGTGATGAAATAGAAGCATGGGTAATTGAAGCATTGAAAAAAATTGGTTGCGATACTGCAAGATCGGTATTGGAATTAAATGCAGAAGAATTAGAACGTAGAACCGATTTGGAAAAAGAAACCATTGAAGATGTATTACGGATTTTAAAAGAAGAGTTTGAAAAAGAATAATTAACCGGTAATAGAACAAGTCTTAAGCTTTGCCGGCAACAACAAATATTGACTAAAAAACAAGAATGTCAGAAGTAGCAACAAATACACCCAGATTAATGGCGGCGGCCAAGGAATTTAATATAGGGAAGGATACCCTTATTGAGTTTCTTGAATCCAAAGGTTTTAGTAATGATGATTTAAAACCAACTGCAAAGCTTACGGAACAGATGTACCGTGTACTTCAATCAGAGTTTCAGCAAGATAAAGTTGCAAAGCAAAATGCTGAAAAAATTGAATTAACAAAAGCTGCTGCTCATGTTGAACCAAAAAAGAAAAAGGATGAAGTAGACCTTTCTTTTAAGAAAAAAGAAACGGCTCCCGAGGAGGCACCAGTTGTAGTACAAGTAGTTCCTGAACCGGAAATTGTTGTTGAAGCTGTAGTTATTCCAGAGCCTGAAATAAGTATTCCTGTTGCAGAAAAACCTGAAATAGTTACAGAAAAAATAGAAGAGCCAGTTACAACTCCGGGTATAACTAAAATAGAAGCGCCCGAATTGGAAGCTCCCAAAGTTGTAACCAAAATTGATTTGGATGCAATTGATTCTTCAACAAGGCCAAAAAAATCAACAAAAAAACCAGTTGATAAACCTGCAGTTGAAACTCCGAAAGAAGTTGTTAAGCCGGTTAAAGCTGTTGAAGAAGTAAAGATAGTTCCACCAACCGTAGTTGTTGCCCCAAAGGTAGATGCACCTGCAACTATTGAAAATATCCGGGCACAAAGATTAGAAGGCCCTAAAATTTTAGGCAAAATTGAATTGCCGGTAGATAACGATACCCGCCCTAAAAAAGATAGCGACGATAAACGCAAACGCAAACGTATTCCTGTTGAAAGAAAACCCGGAGGAGCTCCTCCACAACAAGGTGGTGCCGCAAAAGGACCGGGTGGTTTTACACCTAGACCAGGCGGTGGTGGATTTGCTCCAAGGCCAGCTGGCGGCGGGTTTGCTCCAAGACCAGCAGGTGCTGGACAAGGAAAATTTAACAGGCCTTCAACTCCTGTAAAAAGAGAAGACAGGGAAATTGACGCAAAAGAAATTCAAGATAAAATAAAAGAAACCCAGGCCAAATTATCCGGTGGCGGAGGCAGGGGCAAAAGCCTTAAAGCCAAATATCGTAAAGCCAAAAGAGACGAAATGGCTGAACAGAGAAGTGGTGATGGTGGAGAAAATAATAAGTTGCAGGTTACCGAATTTATTTCGGTAAGTGAGTTGGCAAGTTTGATGGATGTAAGTTTTGCCGATGTTATCGGTAAATGTATGAACCTGGGTATAATGGTTTCCATTAACCAGCGTTTAGAGGCCGATGTTATTGAACTGGTTGCAAGTGAATTTAATTACGAAGTTGAATTTATAGGTGTTGAAGATGCTTCAGATTTGGAAGTAGATGATGTTGAAGATAATGAAGCCGATCAAAAACCAAGAGCACCAATTGTTACCATCATGGGTCACGTAGATCATGGTAAAACATCATTGCTCGATTATATCAGAAACACAAATGTTATTGCTGGAGAAGCCGGCGGTATCACCCAGCATATTGGTGCTTACGAAGTAACCATGAAAGACGGAAAGCGCATTACCTTTTTAGATACACCGGGTCACGAAGCATTTACGGCTATGAGAGCAAGGGGTGCTAAGGTAACCGACGTTGCTGTAATTGTGGTAGCTGCAGATGATGCGGTAATGCCACAAACTAAAGAGGCTATTTCGCATGCTCAAGCGGCCAATGTGCCAATGATTTTTGCTATTAATAAAATTGATAGAGACGGATCAAATCCAGAAAAAATTAAAGAGCAACTTGCCGGAATGAATATACTGGTAGAAAGCTGGGGTGGTAAATTTCAGAGTCAGGAAATTAGTGCCAAGCAAGGATTGAACATCGATTTGTTGATGGAAAAAATTCTGTTGGAATCTGAAATTCTTGAGCTGAAAGCCAATCCTATAAAGCCCGCCAATGGAACGGTTATTGAAGCATCTTTAGATAAAGGTCGTGGATATGTGGCCACCATTTTGGTACAAAACGGAACCCTTAAATTGGGCGACATGATTGTATCGGGTCAGCATTTTGGTAAAATAAAAGCCATGTACAATGAGCGTAACCAGCGAATTGAAACGGCGCCTCCATCAACACCAGTATTGATTCTGGGATTAAATGGTGCACCTCAAGCGGGTGAAACTTTTAAAGTTTATGAAGATGAAAGTGTGGCAAGAACCAAGGCAACACAGCGTGGACAGATTTTGAGAGAGCAGGGAATGAGAGCTAAGAAACACATTACACTGGATGAAATTGGCCGTAGGTTGGCATTAGGAAACTTTAAAGAATTAAATGTAATTATCAAGGGCGATGTGGATGGATCGGTTGAGGCATTAAGCGATTCATTGCAAAAATTAAGTACCGAAGAAATTGTGGTGAAAGTAATTCACAAAGCCGTAGGTGCCATTACCGAAAGTGATGTAACCTTGGCCAGCGCATCGGATGCAATTATCATTGGTTTTAATGTTCGTCCATCAATGCAGGCTAATAAATTGGCCGAAGCCGAAGCCATTCAAATTAAGTTGTACTCTATTATCTACAATGCTATTGAAGAAATCAGAAGTGCGATGGAAGGTATGTTGGAACCAGCAGTTGAAGAGAAGATATTGGCAAATGTTGAGGTAAAAGAAACCTACAAATTTGATAAAGCAACTGTTGCAGGATGTATGGTTATTGAAGGTAAAATTGCCAGAAACAACCGGGTACGTTTGGTTAGAGATGGTATTGTTATTTACACCGGAGAGCTGGGAAGTTTAAAACGTTATAAAGATGATGTGAAAGATGTTGCTACCAATATGGAATGCGGATTATCAATTAAAAATTACGCAAATATTGAAGTGGGTGATATTGTAGAAGCATTTGAAGAAGTAGAAGTAAAACGTACTTTGTAAGCGATTTGAAAAAATAAATTCTTACATAAGTTTACCAGACTAATTTTTTGTTAAACATAATTACAAAAAGAGCTATTGAAAAAATAGCTCTTTACATTTGAACAGTATGCAGTAATTTTTCAGGCTGCATAAATGCTATAAATTATTTTTATTTTTTTACATGATGACTAAAAAAGGACTTTTATTACTGCTTACAAATTGCTTATTGTTTACAGCCGTATTTGCTCAACCAAAAAAAGTAATTGCCGACCGCATTATTGCAGTGGTGGGTGATAAAGTGGTTTTAAAAAGCGATATCGATAATACCATTTTAGATATGCAACGCCAGGGTATAGAAGTTCCGGCCGACGCAAGGTGCATGAGCCTGGAACAGGCAATGGGAATTAAGGCATTGGTATTGCAAGCCGAAAAAGATTCTATACCGGTTACCGACGATGAGATCGAAGCAGAAATTGATAACCAGATAAGAGGGTTTATAAACGCTTACGGCTCCAAAGAAAAATTAGAAGAAATTTCTGGCAGAACATTGTATCAGTTAAAAGAAGATTTTAAAGACGGCTTCCGAGAAAGAAAACTGGCGGGTGCCATGCGAAATAAAATTGTTGAAGGCATACGCATAACGCCTAATGAAGTAAAAGCACATTTTGATAAAATCCCAAAAGACAGTTTGCCTTTTTATGAAAGTGAACTGGAGATTGGCCAAATTGTAATTTATCCAAAAGCCAGCAGGGAAGCTGAGGAATATAGTTTGGAACAATTAAAAGAATTTAAACAACAGATTGATCTTGGTAAAAAAGATTTTTGTACACTGGCAGCACTGTATTCCGAAGATCCGGGTAGCAAGGATAAATGTGGTAAATATGATATCAACAGAAATGAAAAGCAGTGGGATCCTAGTTTTTTAGCAAAATCTTTTTCATTAAAAGAGAACCAGATATCAAGTCCGTTTAAAAGTAAATTTGGCTACCACATTGTACAAATGCTAAACCGTGCCGGCGACGATGCGGTTGTAAGACATATCCTTAAAATTCCAGTAGTTACAAAAACTGAAATTATTGGAGCTAAACAAAAATTAGATTCAGTAAGGGCAAAATTAATTACCGGAACCATTCAATTTGGCGAAGCTGTTTCAAAATACAGTGACGACGAAACCAGTAAATTTACTGGTGGCAGAAAATCGAATGCAGAAGGAAGTACCTATATCACCATTGATCAGTTGGATAAAGATATGGTGGTAATGATGCGTACTTTAAAAGTGGGCGAATACTCTCAACCCACCGAATTTGCAGATGAAAGAGGCAAGCGTGGTGTACGTATTGTGTACCTTTTAAGTAAAAGCGATCCACACCGTGAAAACATAAAAGACGATTACAATAAAATTGCACAACGAGCTTTGGAAGAAAAAAAGAATGGAAGTTTGGAAAAATGGTTCAACGAAAAAATTCCAACTTATTATATTAAGATTGATGCAGATTACCAGCATTGTGATGAAATGAAAAGATGGTTAAAGTCTGCCAGTGTAACAACAACCCATTAATCAATTTAAATAAAATCATTCAAAGCGTTCCATTGTAATTGGAACGCTTTTGTATTTTAAGGTAAGTTTACTTTACCTTTAAAAAAATCATTTAAACAAATTAGCATTGATAGAAAAAAAGAAATTTATACAAGAGCAAAAAACGGTTTTGGTTGGCTTGGTAACAACAGCTCAAACCGAAAAGCAGCTTAACGAATATTTGGATGAGCTGGAATTTTTGGCAGCAACCGCCGGCGTTGTTGCAGTAAAAAGGTATACCCAAAAACTACCCCATCCCGATAGCCGCACATTTGTAGGAAAAGGAAAACTGGAAGAAATCAGAAAATATGTTTCCTTGCATAAAGATGTAGAGTTGGTGGTTTTTGATGATGAACTTACCGGATCGCAAATACAGAATATCGAAAAAGAACTGGGCGTAAAAACCATCGACAGAAGCGATTTAATTCTGGATATTTTTGCCAGCCGTGCAAAAAGCGCCCAGGCTAAAACACAGGTAGAGCTGGCGCAATACCAATACATTTTACCCAGATTAAAAGGGATGTGGAAACACCTTGAAAGGCAAGGTGGTGGCGTAGGAACAAGAGGCCCGGGTGAAACAGAAATTGAAACAGATAGAAGGATTGTAAAAGATAAAATAACCTTATTACGGAAACGCTTAGCCGAAATCGACAAGCAATCTTTTACGCAACGAAAAGAAAGAGGCGAATTTATAAGAGTGTCGTTAGTGGGGTATACCAATGTTGGAAAATCAACCCTGATGAACCTGTTGAGCAAGAGCGAAGTGTTTGCCGAAAATAA
>JANPAP010000609.1:0-6656 GCA_031429975.1 Chitinophagaceae bacterium | reverse complement strand
TGACAGCTGCCATAAAAACTGCAACTACCGGCGAAAAGGTTTTTTGTGGCCCAGTTGATGATCCTTTTTTTGTTGACCTTGGTGGAATTTTTGATTTAGGAGATGCACCACGCCAGGGCCCCACCCGTTCGGTTGATGGTTTAAAATGTTTAAATGTTTCTACCATTGCCTTAGAGGTTGATGTTGCCACTTTGCAAAAAGAACATAAGGGATTAAATCAAGCAGCTAATATTTTAGATCCAAATTATGTGATAGGTGTTTGGGCATCGGCAAGCCGTCAGAAAATTTCTGTTCTAAATGAAATAAAAAAAGATGGCAGCGATGATGAAGCAATAAAAGAAACTCATTCGGGTCCATGGATACAAATTTCAAGATTGGGTATGCCCTTAACAAACGAAGCGGTTATTCCTATTGGCGATAAAGATCTTTGGAATCGCTTAACCCCTTATCAAGATCTTTCAAGATTAAGCAGATTTGGAAATTATTTTTACAATCCAGAATTGGCTTTGTACATGGATGATGCACAGTTTGGTGGAGCAGTGCCTGCATTGGCTCCCTTACGAATTCAAAAAAATTCATTAGGCCAATTTGGTTTTGGAAACGGACAAAATGGGTTGTATGCATTAAAAGGAAATGCAGCATTAAATGGTACTGCATTAAGCGAAGCCAATTTTGGTGGACTGCTTTTGCCCGGCCCCAATAAACCAAGGTCGGTAGATTTGTGGCCGATATTCCATACCGGTGTTCCTAACCTAGCACCTTATCAATTAGCTACCGGTAAAGCGGGCAATCCACTTGCAAACGGTAAGCCATTTATCAGTAATTTTTTACCCAATGGCGGCGATATGTTACGATTGAATATGGCAGTACCGGCAACATCCCGTACCTCGGCCGATTTTAGTTCGGAAGGCTTGGTACAGGCGGCAGTGTTAGGTTTATTAGATGCTAGGTTTAATGGAAATACAGCTATTCAGTTTATTCCAAACATGGATGGTTTTCCCAATGGAAGAAGATTGGAAGACGATGTAACCCGAATTGAATTACAGGCAGTAGGTGGAGTGGTTTTAGCTGCTATCGGTTTGTGGTACGATGATTATAATCCGGCAACAAGTAGTAGCCCAGTTACGCCACAATTATTAAATGTGGTTACGTATAATACCGGTGTTAGCGAAAATGATATTGCATTTAAATCAACATTTCCTTTCGAGCAAACGCCTTGGGCAGGTACGCATAACTGCGATTGTACAACGCCTACATCGGCCCGAAATTCAAATGTTTTATACAACACTAATTTTTCTGCAAAAGGTGCCGGGGCTTTAATTTCAATGCCAGAGGCAATAATGAAAACATCGCCTAATCCATTTGTAAATCAAACAACCTTGCAGTATCAACTTAAAACAACAGCGCAAATAAACATTGCTGTTTTTAATGCACAGGGTGTTGAAATGAAAGTGCTGGTAAATAAAAAACAACCAGCCGGAACTTATACAGAGCGATTGAATGCTGCTGAATTTAGTGCTGGTGTTTATTTTATAAAACTAATGCAAGATGGAGTGGTTAAACAATCCATTAAAGTGGTAAAAAATTAAAAATTAAATTGTAAAAGAGATTGTAGTTGTATTGCTGCAATGCAACAACTGTAATCTCTTTTATTTTTTCAATAGCCCTAAAAATACATCATCATGAAAAATAAATATTGGCAATTAGCGTTGATGCTTTTTTTTATTATTGGCGTTGGATTTGCAATTATTCAAAATAAAAGCAGCGTTCAAAATCAAAAATCAAAAAGCTATCCTCTGTTGCCCCGAGCCGGAAATAATAATTTGGCCGAATGGCAAATGGCAAAAAATAATACCGATCTGTTAATTGAAAAATTAAAAGCCAAACCCAACGATACCAAAACAGCACTGGCATTAGCAAATGCCTATATCATTGAATCGAGAATAAGTGGCAACAATACGTATTATGATATGGCCGCTTTAAAAATTATTAAAAATATTATTGCCATTGAACCTGCAAATTACCAGGCACTCCTGTTACAATCTTTAATACAATTATCGCAACACCATTTTGCAGAGGCATTGTCAACGGCAACTAAAGTAATTGCAATCGATTCCAACAGTGCTTTTTTGTATGGAGTTTTGTTAGATGCAAATGTTGAAATGGGAAATTATGAAGCCGCTGTTGCTGCTGCCGATCAGATGGTTTCCATCCGCCCCGATCTTCGTTCTTATTCTCGAATTGCATACCTAAGAGAAATTCATGGAGATTATTTAGGTGCCATTAATGCCATGCAATTGGCAGTAAAAGCCGGAATCCCTGCAGAAGAAACAACCGAATGGTGCCGGATACAATTGGGCAGGTTGTACGAAAATATTGGAGCCATAGAAAAAGCCAGGTTTCAATATGCCCTGTCGTTGGCAGCAAGGCCGGGGTATGCGTATGCATTGGCAGGTTTAGGAAGAATAGCATCATTCGAAAAAAAATACGACAGTGCCATTGTTTATTATGAGCAGGCATCTCAATCCATAACCGATTTGGGTATTAAGGAAAAATTAGCGGCAGCCTATTTTAATGCAGGGCAAACTGAAAAATCAATTTTATTAAATCAGCAATTGGTAGAAGAAATGAAAATGGCAGATAAAAATTTAAAAGATAATCCTGATGCAGGGCATTATTCCGATAAAGAACAAGCCTATGTTTATTTACAGCAAAACAATTTGGATATGGCCTTAGCTCATGCCCTTGCAGAGTACAACCGCCGGCCTAAAAATATTGATGTAAACGAAACCCTCGCCTGGGTTTATTACAACCGAAACGAGTTTAAAAATGCATTGCCTTTTGTTGATGCCGCACTGATTACAGGAAGCCGTAATCCGCAATTATTATGTATTGCAGGTTTGGTTTATACAAAAACCGGTAATGAGGAAAAAGGAAAAAATTTTATTGCAAGTGCTTTAAAAAACAAACCCATACTATCGGAAGATATTTTAAAGGAAATTGAAACCTTGAAATAAAATAAAAAAGTTTTTTAAAAAAAAAGGAGATTCAAACTACCAAGTTTATTCAGTTGCAACCACCGAAATGTATTGCTCTACCAATTTCGCCATCGCCAATTTTTGATTAATGATGCTATTGAGGATAAACCGCTGAGGATTTGCTATTGTAATAAAATATGACATTCTTATTTTCTCAAAACAATTCTAAAGGTAGTGCCTTTTCCAGGCTCAGAACTTTTTACAAAAATTTCGCCTTGGTGGTATTGTTCAATAATTCTTTTGGCCAAACTAAGGCCTAACCCCCATCCTCTTTTTTTGGTGGTATAACCGGGTTTAAAAACGCTTGCAAATTGTTGGTTGCTGATGCCTTTGCCGGTATCAGAAACATCTATTAAAACCTGTGCCGTTTCATTTTTAATATTGATAATAATTTGCCCTTTTCCCTCCATTGCATCCAATGCATTTTTTAATAAATTTTCAATCACCCAGTCAAACAGTGGACCGTTAATCATACCGGTAATATGATTTTGTTGATTGCTGTTTACGGTAAATTTTATTTTTTCGGGAGCCCTTCTTTTTATGTAAGCCACCATCTCTTCAATTTGTTTTGTAATATCCATTTCTTCCAACTGGGGCGTACTTCCAATTTTACTAAAACGGTCGCTGATTAATTTTAACCGATCAACATCTTTAATCATTTCAGTAACAATTTTTTCGTCGTTATTATTTTCTTTTAATAGTTCAACCCAGCCCTGTAAGGATGATAATGGTGTACCTAACTGGTGGGCTGTTTCCTTTGCCATGCCTGCCCACACTTGGTTTTGAGTTGATTTATTTCGGGTTGAAATGGTAATTAAAGTGATGATAATAAAAAGGGCTACAATAAATAATTGCACCAGCGGATAATAACTTACCTCCTTTAATAATTTAGACTGCCCGTAATAATAATTATTAAATAATAAAGGCTCTTTGCTGATTTCAACTTTAATAGGGTCGTGCAGGTTTTTAAATTCAATAACGAGGTTTCGTAAATAACTGCTGTCATTTTTTATGCTGTTAGAATCCAGGTTTAATCCTTCACCAGATGGATTATCATTTTCATCCGTTTCAATTATCGGGATATCGGTGTTGTGATTTGCGATACTGTTGGTTAAATCCAGTGCTGCTTTTTCTGTAACAACCGCTCTTGTTTTTAAAGATTGCACCCAAATTTCAACTTTTTCTTTTTCGCCACGGGCAATTTTTTTTGAAAGATAATTCGAATAAAAAATGGTTCCCGATACAATGGCAATTGCTGTAATGCCCAATGCCGTTCGCCAATTAAATAACTGAGTAAACATAAAATAAAAATAAGCAATTAATAAAATCTACAACAAGTAAGCTTATTAATCAACTGGATTTACAAAAATTATTCTTTAAAATATGAAATGGATTATGTTTGTAAAAATGTACTTTAAACTACAACGCCAATTTAATAATGGATAACAATTTTATTCCTGTTGATGAATCTGTTTTAAATAAAACTACAATAAATGAACCTTTGGTTGCAATAGTAATATTAAACTGGAATGGACGAAAATATCTGGAACAATTTTTACCTACTTTACTTGAAAGTAATTACGCCAATAAAAAAATATATGTGGCAGATAATGCCAGTACAGATGATTCTGTTGCATTTTTAAAAACCCATTTTCCTGCTGTTGAAATAATTTGCAATCCAACAAATGAAGGATTTGCCAAAGGTTATAATTCTGCATTAAAAAAAATTAAAAGCGATTATTATGTGTTATTGAACAGTGATGTGGAAGTAACAGCCAATTGGATAAAACCGGTTATTGATTTGATGGAAAACAATCCATTGATTGCGGCCTGTCAACCAAAAATAAAAGACTTTAATAATAAAAATCAATTTGAATATGCCGGAGCCAGTGGCGGTTGGTTAGATGCATTTGGATATCCCTTTTCCCGTGGCCGTATTTTTGATTTTGTTGAGAATGATACTGGGCAATACGATGACGCCCAACCTTGTTTTTGGGCAAGTGGCGCTGCATTATTTGTAAAAGCTGCGGTGTATCACCAGGCAGGTGGATTGGATGAATATTTTTTTGCCCATCAAGAAGAAATTGATTTATGCTGGCGGCTTCAATTAGCCGGGTATAAAATTTTTGTGCAACCGGCATCTGTTGTATATCATATTGGCGGTGGCACATTGCCCAAAGAAAATAATTTAAAAGTGTATCTCAATTTCAGGAATAACCTGATTATGCTTGCAAAAAATTTAAGTTTTGCAGCTGCTGTTTGGAAAATACCTGTTCGCATGGCGTTGGATGCAGTTGCAGCATGTAAGGGCGTTTTAGGTGGAAGCTGGGGATATTATATTGCTATTTTAAAAGCACATCTTCATTTTATAAAATGGTTGGTATTTGCACAAAAGGAAACCCCTGCCGCAACCAATAAAAATCAAAAACTTGATGGACTTTACCAAGGCGCTGCGGTTTGGCAACATTTTGTAAAAAAGAAAACAAAGTTTTCAGAAATTGTTAATGACAAATAATTTTTTTTCAACCTCATACCTTATTTTTGCAGCGTAAATAAAAAATATGCAGCCAGAAATTATAGATAACAAGCATAAAGATTTTGCTCATAACTGGGTATCATCTTCCCGTTTTATATTCTTATGCCAGGTTTTTATTTTAGTAGCATTTATTTTGGGAGGCTGCTATGGTTTATATACACACCGTTATAAAGGCAAACCAGAAGTTGCTGTTCCAGAAAATACTTTGTACAATCCAACCTACAAGTAAAAAAATTTGTATTGTAAGTGCAACACCCTTATTTTTGCAATCCGAAAATAAGAACAGTTCTTTAAATTTTTTTGGAGGTAAACTTCAAAATAGTATGCGGAAGTAGCTCATTTGGTAGAGCACGACCTTGCCAAGGTCGGGGTGGCCGGTTCGAGCCCGGTCTTCCGCTCAGGAATAAGGCAGGTAGCTTTTGTTATCTGCTTTTTTTTTCAAAGCAATGCTCTGTGAAGAGCAATGCTGGTTTCACTCGGGTGGTGGAACTGGTAGACACGCAGGACTTAAAATCCTGTTTGCAGTAATGCAAGTGTGGGTTCAACTCCCATCCCGAGTACCAGATTCAAAATAAAAAAAGCGGCTTATGCCGCTTATTTTATTTTATAAATATTCATTTAAAGCTCGTAATCTTTTTTTATAGATTCAACAGCATTATTAATATCCTTTTCAAGTTTCTGAATTAGTTCTTTCAACGATCCATTATCCTTTCCTGTTTTTCCAATTTTTTCAATTTCACGAATGCAGGCTTTAGATGCAATGATTCCCATATTATCAATGGTGGGTTTAATGCGGTGTGCCAATTCTCCAACAATAATAAATTCGGCTTCCTGGTATTTTATTTTCATTTCTGAAACCTGCGCTGGAACCTGCTCTACAAACATCTTCAGCATTTTTTTTACAAACCCATCATTACCCCTGCTAATGGTAATTATTTCGCTGATATCATAATTTGCTGGTTCGGGTGCAGTATTAATTTCGGTAGCAGGTTGATGAACTTCGGTTGTTCCCTCTATTTTTAAAATTCCTGAAATCATTTTTAAAAGATCCTCTTCTTTAAAAGGCTTGGCCAGGTAATCGT
>JANPAP010000608.1:0-6887 GCA_031429975.1 Chitinophagaceae bacterium | reverse complement strand
TAAAACCAGTTTAAATAATATGATGATAATAACTTTCAATAGAAATTTGTTAATATCATAAAGGTCAATTTAATATAAAATGATATTAATGATTTGAATCAGCATCTAATATGATACTTATTATATTTCCAATAGATTTTTATACAAAATCAACTCAATAAGATTTATGAATTGTTGATGAGCTATTAAACAGCATCAAAATGAAGGGGCATTTTTATTTTACAACATTGTAAAAAAAACTAGTAGGGGTAAATAAAAAAACCTTGATAATAAAAATTATCAAGGTTTTGGCGGAGAGCTAGGGATTCGAACCCCAGGACCTGTAACAGTCAACAGTTTTCAAGACTGCCGCAATCGACCACTCTGCCAGCTCTCCGCGGCAAAAGTAAGTGTTGAATTATATTTACCAAAAAAAATTATGAATTATTTTCTTGCAAAGGCTTGTCTTGCACTACTATGATGTCTTGTAAGTCAACAGTGATGGGCATTACGCCAACTTGTAACACTGCTTTTTTTCCCATTATTTTTTTTACAATTCCAACCTGCCGGTTTTTTTTCATCTTCACTTTATCACCGATTTTTATTTCTCCTCCTATTTCAACAAATTTCTCATTCAATTTTTTCTGATGTTTTTCTTTTTGCATTATTTCCTTTTGGTTAAACAATAATGCATGAATCATCTTCACCACTTTGTCTTTATCCTCGGCCTTACGCCATTCAATCAGCATCGCCTTAAGGCGGCGTTCCATATCTTTTAAATAAACCAGTTTTTCTTCCGAAATTTTATTCTGGTGTTTGAGGCGTTCAATTTCCTGCGTATGTTTTTCTTTATTCAGTACCTGCTGCATTTCTTTTTTTAACCGTTCATTTTCTTTCAGCAAATGTTGCAGGTCTTTTTTTTCGGAGTCAATTTTCTGCAGGTCCTGTTCGGTACGGTTCAGTAATTTATCCAAGGTAAAATGATCGTCATCCACCAATGTTCTTGCTTTTTCAATGAGCCGTTTATCCAACCCAATTCTTTCTGCAATGGAAAATGTGTAAGAGCTTCCGGGTTTTCCAATAACCAATTTATACAGTGGCAGCAAATTCTTTTCATCAAATTGCATGGCACCATTTATAATGCCGGGCACTTTATTGGCCATCACTTTTAAATTAAGATAATGCGTTGTTACAATTCCAAAACTATGTTTGTGTGCCAGCTCTTCCATAATCACTTCGGCAAAAGCCCCGCCCAGATTGGGATCGCTGCCACTGCCCAGTTCATCAATAAAAAACAACGTTTTTCCATTGGCATTATCCATGAAATGCTTCATGTTTTTTAAATGCGATGAGTAGGTGCTTAATTCAAATTCCAAACTTTGTGTATCGCCGATATGGATCATCAATTGTTTAAAAATCCCCATCTCACTATCAGCATGTACCGGCACCAACAAACCACTTTGTAACATCAGTTGCAGCAGGCCTACAGTTTTTAGTGTAACTGTTTTACCGCCTGCATTTGGGCCGCTGATAACAAGTATCCTGCTTTTATCATTCAATGAAATATTAACCGGAATGGTAGGTTTATTATTTACCTTATTGTACAGCAGCAATAATGGATGATAAGCATCAATCAATTTTACATGTGCCCTATCAAAAACCTGCGGATAATTGCCGCCGATTGCCACCGCCCATTTTGCTTTTGCATGAATGAAGTCAAATTCGCCGGCAGTATCAAAATATGTTTTTAACAGGGCCGCATAAACGCTTAATTGCCCGGTAAGTTTGCGAAGAATTTTATACACTTCCCTGGTCTCGTCATTTTCAAGCGAAAAAATATCGTTGTTTAATCCGGTGGTTTCTTCGGGCTCAATAAATGTTGTGCGGCGGCTGTCGCTTTCGCCATGCAGTACGCCTTTTATCATACGTTTTTGTTCGGCAAAAACGGCCAATACCCTACGGCCATTCATAAAACTTTCTTCAATATCTGCCAGACAGCCTTCCTTATTTAACTTCGCTACGATTTTATCAAACAGTTTGCGTAATTCGTTCCGCTTGCGGTAAAGGCTCATCCTGATATTTGCCAAATCCTCACTGGCACAGTCTTTTACATTACCCGTTTCATCAATTACTTCATCAATCAATTCTATGATTGTTTTTTCGTAGTAGGTATTTACAACAACTTTTGTTAATGCCGGATAGGCTAACCGGCGTTCATTATCAAACCAACGAAAAATACTGTTGATATTTGCGGCTAATTTTTTTATCGTTAAAAATTGATCGCCGCTTAAAACTGCGCCGGGAATGGAAAGCAATTTTAATTCTTTTGAAATATTCAACACAAAATCGTTGGGGAAATACTGGCCACTTTGCAACAACAACTTATACTCGTAAGATTGTTGCAATTCCAATTCTATAAATTCTTTTTTTGTGTGAATTCTTAAAGTTGCAGCTTTGTCTTTTGCAAATGCCGTTTTACAATATTCAGCCAATAAAGTTTTTACTTTCTCGTATTCTAACTGCTGCAGTGCTGATTCTGGAAAAAATTTCATTATAGTATCCTTCTGAAAAAAAATAATTTCCTGCAAAGATAATTGCAGGGTTTCGAATACAGTTCACTAATAAACCATCAATTCATCCCAGGGGGTGCTTCCATCTTTCTCCCTTTTAAAAACAAAAGCATCTGTAGACTGAATCACAATTTCGGCAGTGGTATATACTATATTATCATCTAATAAATGTCCTCCAATAGTAACCCCTGTTGAATCGCTTATTGAAATATGCAAATGAGAACCATTGATTGAAACAGTACCTACTAAACTTACTATTTCAAAATGTCCAATGCCGCTAGTACCGTTTGGTTGATTGGCAAAACGGATATGATATTGCTGCAAGCTGCCCACACAGGTGCCAATCCATCCTGCCTTAATTTGTTTATCAGCAATAAATTGCAGCATCTCCTTTTTTAAATCCTGCCCTGGTTTTAAGCGAAATGCATAAGTATGTTCTTGTTTCATTTTTTGATTATTGCTGCATGAAGAAAAAACAATTTGTAAAAGCAGTAACAGTATTAAATAATAGTTTTTGGAAAAATGTAGAAATTTGTTAAACATAATACAAGGTAAATTGTTAACACATCCAAGCCAATTTATTTTACGTATGTTTCTAAAATAGAATCGTATGAAAAAAACATTTACCATCATCAGTTTAATAGCCGGACTAATGTCCTGTGCCCAACCTAACAATTCAGTTAAATCAAAAAACATGGAAAACAATAATGCCACGTCAATAAACAAAACCGATACCGCTACATTTGGAACCGGATGTTTCTGGTGTACCGAAGCAATTTTTCAGGATGTGGAAGGCGTACAAAAAGTTAGCAGTGGCTACAGTGGTGGATTTGTTGAAAACCCAAACTACCAACAGGTTTGCGATGGCACTACCGGCCATGCAGAATGTTTAAATATTGTGTATGATGCGACAAAAATAACGTTTGATGATTTGCTCGAAATATTTTGGCAGGTACATGATCCTACCACATTAAACCGTCAGGGAAATGATATCGGTACGCAATACCGGAGTGTAATTTTTTATCATACTGATCAGCAAAAACAAAAGGCCGAAAAGTATAAGGATGCATTAAATAAAAGTGGCGCCTGGGATAAACCTGTAGTTACAACATTGGAACCTTTTGTAAAATTTTATCCGGCAGAAGACTATCACCAGAATTATTATAACCAAAATACCGGACAGGGTTATTGCCAGTTTGTAATTCGCCCCAAAGTTGAAAAATTTCAAAAAGTATTTAAATCAAAATTGAAGAAGAAAGCCCCCTAAATCCCCCGAAGGGGGACTTTTTTGCTCCCTAGTTTTGAGACTGCCTCTCTTAATTCCGGGATAAAACAGTATAGACTGTTTGGATATTTAATTCTCAATTTTTGTCCTTCTCAGTTCCAATAAATTTAAACCGTTGGGTGTAAAATTTTTGACATTGGGTTGTACCAAATGAATGGCCCTGTCGTACCACAAAGGCACTACCGGCGCATCATTTATCAACAGTTGATCCATTTGCTGGTAGAGCTTATAGCGGATCGTATCTTGCTTTTCAGCAACTGCTTTTTCATACAATTGATCGAATGCAGGATTATGATATCGGGTATAATTTGGGGGTGCCGGGTTTTTACTGTAAAACACACTCAGGAAATTTTCTGCATCCGGATAATCAGCAATCCAACTACCTCTAAAAAACAAAGCCTGCCCTTTTGAGGTTTGCTCCAGCAACAAACTTTTTTGCACAGTTTCTACCTGAATTTTTATCCCAACCTGTTGCAGTTCATTGGCGATATATGCAGCTAAATCGGCATAAATGGGAATGGTTAATAATTTAATTTCAGGCAGTTTTTTACCACCCGGAAAACCAGCAGCAGCAAGCAATTGCTTTGCTTTTTCAATATTATAATAATACCCTTTTACTACACTGCTGTCAAAAGATGGAAGTCCCATTGGAACAAAACCACTTTCGGCTGCTATGCCAATGGAGTTACGCAAATAAAGCATCATTTTTCTTCGATCGAAACCATAATTGATGGCCTGCCTTATTTGCAGTAGGTGCAAAGGACTTTGTTTAACCAACTCGTTATTTTCATCCACCAAAATTCCCAGGTATTCAATATTTAGGTATGGATGTTTTTGTAATTGAATTTTCCCTTCCCATTTTTTTTTAAGATTGCCCGATTTAGTTAATATTTCATCCTTGAATGATGCTTCTATATCATTGATAAAATCGAGCCGCTGTTGCTGGAACTCTAAAAATTCAGTAGCCTTACTGTTAAAAAATGAAATCTTAATTCCATCTAAATACGGTAAGGCATAGCCGCTTTTATTTTTCTCAAAATAATGCTCATTTTTTTTAAGTACCATTGCCTGCCCTTCTTCCCAGGCTACTAATGCAAAAGGGCCTGTACCAACGGGATGCCGCCGAAAATCAACCCCGTATTTTTCTACCACTTCTTTTGCAACGATGGAACAGTATTGCATGCTTAATATCCCCAGTATGGGTTGAAATGGCTGTTTTAATTTTAATTGAAAAACAGAATCGTTGATTGCCGTAAAAGGTTGCAAACTGTCAACCCTGTTATTAAAAATCCATGCCCCCGGACTGGCGGTACCTTTGTCGATGATCCGGTTAAAACTATAAGCTACATCTATGGCGGTAAGCGGCCTACCCTTTCCGTTAGTAAATGCAGCATCATCGGTAAAATAAACATCGGTACGTAAATAAAAAGTGAGTAGTTTATTATCGGATGAAATATCCCAGCTTTTTGCAAGCGATGGTTTTAATTGCAACTGGTCATCTACTTCAATCAAGGTATTATAAAGCTGGTGTATAGCCCACATTACAGACTGATTTTTTGCAAATGCCGGATCGAGTGATGCAATACCAGTTGGTTCGTTGTAATGAAATATTTTTTTATCGGGATGCAGGTGACTTTTACAGGAAATCAAGCCGCATACACATGCAATAATTGATAACTTTAAAATGGATAATTGATAATTTTTGATGCAACTCATAAATGCGGTAAAAGAAATCTAAATTAGCGAAATTAAAATTTAAAGATGAGCAGGATTGGCAACCTATTTTTTGGAATTACACTGTTGTTATTAAGTGTTCAATTATTGGCGCAGCCATTTACACATGCAGATACTTTAAGAGGATTTAATGGCCCAGACCGGGCATGGTGGGATGTGTTACATTACAACATTACGGTACAACCCAACCTTGCATCAAAAACCATTTCAGCAAGTACTGAAATTATTTTTTCTTCAAATTGTGATGGTAATAAAACCATGCAGATTGATTTACAAAAACCATTATTGATCGACAGTATTATTTTTGAAAATGCTAAAGTTGCTTTTAAAAACAATTTCAATAACAGTTGGTCTGTTTTTTTAAAAGGTATTCAATCCAAACAATACATGGATAAAATTGATGGTGGAAAAGGATGGATAAAAAAAGAGCTCTGCATCAAAATATATTACCAGGGTAAACCAAAAGAAGCCATCAACCCTCCCTGGAATGGCGGCTGGATTTGGAAAAAAGATAAGAATGGAAATCCGCTGATAACCGTTGCCTGCCAGAGTTTGGGGGCAAGTGTATGGTATCCCTGCAAGGATATTCAAAGTGACGAACCCGATAACGGAGCCGAATTAAATATTATTGTTCCCGATAGTTTAATTGCAATTGGCAATGGCCGATTAAAAGAAAAAAAACAATTGGCAGATGGCAATACAAAATATACCTGGGTGGTTACATCGCCAATAAATAATTACGATATTGCTCCTTACATTGGAAAGTATGTGCATTTTGGAGAAATATATAATGCTGAGGCAGGCAAATTAGATTTGGATTATTGGGTGCTGGATTACAACCTTAATAAAGCAACAGCGCAATTTAAAGAAGTGCCTAAAATGATGAAGGCTTTTGAATATTGGTTTGGCCCTTACCCGTTTTATAAAGATGGTTACAAATTAATTGAAACATCTCATTTGGGTATGGAACATCAAAGTGCCATTGCTTATGGCAACCGTTTTAAAAACGGCTATTTGGGCATGGACCGCAGTGGAACCGGTTGGGGTTTAAAATGGGATTATATCATTGTTCATGAAAGTGGGCACGAATGGTTTGGCAATAATGTTACCAGTAATGACCTAGCAGATATGTGGATACATGAAAGCTTTACCAATTACAGTGAAACCTTGTTTACTGAATACTATTATGGTATACAAGCAGGCAATGAATACAATTATGGCTTGCGAAAAGAAATAAGAAATGACAAGCCAATTATTGGCCCTTATGGTGTAAACAAAGAAGGAAGTAGCGATATGTACCCTAAAGGAGGAAACATGTT
>JANPAP010000607.1:0-6930 GCA_031429975.1 Chitinophagaceae bacterium | reverse complement strand
GCACCCACTAACCTGCTAACCGAATGCTTTTCCTGGTATTCGCTCATGTCAATCCGGGTCATCATGCTATCATCATCAAATAAATATTCGGCTAAAGCTTTTGCCAATTCTGTTTTACCAACACCGGTTGTACCTAAAAATATAAATGAGCCAATTGGTTTTTTAGGATCCTGCAAACCAGCCCTGCTTCTGCGAATGGCATCGCTAACGGCTTCTATTGCTTCATCCTGCCCAACAACTCTTTTGTGCAATTCTGTTTCAAGATTCAACAATTTTTCTTTATCAGTTTGCAGCATTTTCATTACCGGTATGCCGGTTGCTTTTGCAACATTTTCTGCAATGTCTTCAGCATCCACTTCTTCTTTTAATAATCTTTTCTCACTTATTTCATCCAACAATAATGTTTGGTCATCAATAATTTTTTCTTGAGCCTGAATTTTCCCATACCGGATTTCGGCAACCCTTCCATAATCGCCTTCCCGTTCTGCTTTTTCGGCGGCAATTTTTAAATTTTCAATTTCACTTTTAGCAGACTGTATTTTTTCTACTACTTCTTTTTCTTGTTGCCACTTGGCTTTAAAGGTATCTCTTTCAACCGTCAGGTTCGAAATCTCGGTATTCAATTCTTTTAGTTTTGCTGTATCATTTTCTCTTTTGATAGCTTCTCTTTCAATTTCTAATTGGCGAATTTGTCTTTCTAATTTATCCAGTTCTTCGGGCATGGAGTTCATCTCCAGCCTAAGCTTGGCGGCACTTTCATCAATCAGGTCAATAGCTTTGTCGGGTAAAAAACGATCTGTAATATAGCGGTGCGATAATTCAACCGCAGCAATTATTGCTTCATCTTTTATCAGTACATGGTGGTAACTTTCGTAGCGTTCTTTTAATCCTCTTAATATTGAAATGGCATCTTCAATAGATGGCTCATCAATAAATACTTTTTGAAAACGGCGTTCCAATGCTTTATCTTTTTCAAAAAATTTCTGGTATTCATTTAAGGTGGTGGCACCTACCGCTCTTAATTCACCTCTTGCCAAAGCTGGTTTTAAAATATTGGCTGCATCCATGGCACCCTCACCGCCGCCTGCACCTACCAGCGTATGAATTTCATCAATAAATAAAATAATTTCCCCATCGCTTGATGAAATTTCTTTTACAACAGATTTTAATCTTTCTTCAAACTCACCTTTATATTTTGCACCGGCAATCAATAAGCCCATATCCAATGCCTAAATAATTTTTGATTTTAAGTTTTCGGGTACATCACCATTTACTATCCGCATGGCCAACCCCTCTGCAATAGCAGTTTTACCAACACCCGGTTCGCCAACCAGTATCGGATTGTTTTTACTTCTTCTTGATAAGATGTGGAGTGTACGTCGTATTTCTTCATCTCTTCCAATAACAGGATCCAGCTTGCCGTTACGGGCCATTTCATTCAGGTTTTTTGCATACTTATTTAACGCATTAAATTGTGTTTCCTGTGTTTGAGATGAAATGGTGGACCCTTTTTTTAATTCTTTAATGGCGGCAATTAAACCTTTTTCGTTAAGGCCTGCATCTTTTAAAATTTTAGCACTATTATCATTTATCTGAATTAATGCCAATAATAAATTTTCAACACTTGCAAATTCATCACCAAAATTTTTCAGCGAAGCAGTTGCTTTCAGTATTACATTGTTCATGTCCCGGCTTACTGTTTGAGCCGGTTCGCCAGAACTTATAGTTGGCAATTTTTGAATACTTTCATCAACTTTAGTTTCTACAAAACTTACGTTCACATTATTTTTTTTCAATAAAAATTCAATCGGAGAGTCCTTATCAGTTAATAATGCTTTTAGTAAATGCTCTGTTTCAATATTGGGTTGCCGGTTATTAAAAGCAATTTGTTGCGCTTGTGAAATCGCTTCTTGTGCTTTGATGGTAAAATTATTTAAGTTCATGTATTGCAATTTAAAGTGTTTAATTTTTTAATGCTGCTTTACACTATTAAGTCAAACCTTAAACCAATTTGTTAAATCAGCAATTATGACGTATAAAAGCTATTGCAACTGCCGCAAATGCAGTGTACTATTGCATTTTATGCTAGTATAGCAGTTTTATAAATCTGCGATCATAGTAAATTATGGTTTTCAAACTAAAATTAAATGTGGTAATAGCTGCGGATATTTTTTTGTAGAAAATAAATGGCAAAAAAAATGTCATGGAATAAACCATGACATTTTTTTAAGGAATTTTAATCCAATTAATTAAAGATGTATCGAACACCAATTTGGATCTGGTATCTTGATGCCTGACTCGTACTATTTTGGAAAGTAGAGCTTAAAGGAATTTTATTAGTGTTATCAAAATAAGGGAAACTAAATACTGGTTTGCCAGCATTAGCACCTGCAGTTTCAACACGTAAATAATTTAATAAAGTTGTACGGTTGGGTGTTTTTAAAATACCCCAGTTACGGTTAATTAAATTGGTGAAATTAAAAATGTCCATCGTAAAACGAATCGTGTTTCTTTTTCCTTTTACTGATACAAAGAAATCTTGCGTAAAGTTAAAATCTGCTTTGCTGTACAATGGTAATAATAAACCATTTCTTTCAGCATACTTACCTCTTCTGTTTCTTAAATAATCATCCTGATCAATATAGGCATTTAACTGATCCCATAATACATCTGGTGTCCGGGTATCAGCAGTATTTGATCTTTCAAGAATGATTTCTGCTTTTGCAGCAGGCACATAAATCAAATCGTTGGTAGTTTGACCATCATTGTTTAAATCGCCGCTATAAGCATAATGCGAAGTACCCACATTTGCAGATTCGAAAGTAAAACCAAATGAAGTTGCAAAATGCTTGGCATATTCAAAACGATAAGCAGCAGCAGCAACTATACGGTGAGGCTGATAAAAGTTAGAGAAAGAAGTTACATCCTCATTGGGATCTCCAGAAACTGCACGATCTCTCCAGATAGAAGCTGCAATAGAACCGCCATCATTTACGGAACGGCTATCACCATAGCTATAAGCAATCATGGTATACAAATTCTTCACATTGCGTTGTAATTGTAATGATAAATTATAGGTATATCCTTTAGAACTGTTTTTCATCAGGATAGCATCTGTAATTCTTGGATTGGCAGCAGTTTGTCCACCAGCTCCAGTATAAATTGAAGTTGCAGAATAACGAATCCTGTTATCGTATCCCAATAATGCAGTACCAGTAGATGGCAATGTAATATTTTGGTGATAAACACTATTGATATCCTTACTGTAAATACCTTCAATAGTTGCTGTAATTGAAAGTGGCAATTTATAATCGGCCGCTAAATTCGCTCTGAATAATTGTGGAAATTTAAAATCTCTGTCAGTAATGGCAAGGTTATAGCTGGTATTTGCAGCAGCACTTGCCGGAACATATTGTGCAACATTTGGACTAAATGCAACACCTGCTGTGTTTACAAAAGATCCGAAATCAACCCCATTGTTACTAAGCTGGTTGCTTAACCAAACCGCTGGTGGCGGACCTGCAAAAACACCTGCGCCACCTCTAAGTTGTAAAGATTTATCACCATTAACATCCCAATTAAATCCAACTCTTGGGCTCCACAAAACAGAGGTTTTTGGTGCTCTGCCAGTTTCAATTTTAGCGCCATCCCTGTAGGTAAGTGCATCTGCATTTGCATTAGTAATAAAGTTTTGTTCAAAAATTGGAATATCTGCTCTTAGTCCAAGTGTTAAAGTAAAGTCTTTACTTACATTCCATTTATCCTGAGCAAAAAATCCAAGTTGTAAAGTTTTTAAACTTGCAAAAGGAAATTCGCCGCCTTTACGGGCAGAATATTGTAATGCATAACGGGTAGCATTGGCAGTACCGTTATTAGCACTTGCATAAAATGCATCAACACTTGCAAAACGATAGTTTCCGTAATAGTTAGGAGCAAATCCGTTTAAAAATTTGTTGAAGGTATTTTGAGTTCCAAAATTAAATGTGTGGTTTCCTTTATACAAAGTAACGATATCGTTAAACTGCCAGGTATCAGTAAATAATTGATTGTTTGCTGTAAATGGTTCAAATCCAAAAGAAGTGAAAGATGATCCCAGACCATTCTCAATATCCACCATTGGGAAAATACCACCCGGGCTGCTTCTGTAATCTCTTAAGCGGTTATACCCAACCTGTAATTTGTTAGTTAATTTATTGCTGAAACGGGTGTTTAATTCTCCAATAATAATATTAAAATCGTTGTTGATTACATAAGTAGAAGAGAAAAAAGGCATGGCTGTATTACCTGGGGAACGTCCACCACTTGGGGCACCACTATTACTTGGAGATTGGTTCCTCCAGCTTTTTAAGTAATAATAGTTGATGTTGAATGTGTTTTTATTGTTGATGTTAAAATCAAGTCTTGCAGTAATTTTATCGCTGTAAATATCAAAATTATAATTCTCGTAAGCACCCGGATTATAACCATATTTGGTAATCAAAAAATTCTTTAAAGAATCAAGGGTTTCTGCTCTTGCCTGAGATACATTATCGCCGGTTGATCCATTGCGGCTTGCAACACGACTGGTAGCCGGAGTTCCAATTCTTTCCTGCTCACCACTAACAAAGAAAAATAATTTGTTTTTGATGATTGGCCCACCAATAGTGATACCTCTGTTTTTAAAATTAAAATCTTGTTTGGGTATTTCTGTACTGCCAATTCTTGTACCAGTTAAGTCTGGTGTTTTGGTGAAATTATAAATAGATCCTTTAAATTCATTGGTACCACTTTTGGTAACGGAGTTAATTCCAGCACCTGTAAAACCACCAAGGGTAACATCATAAGGCGCAATGTTTACTTGAATTTGCTCCAAGGCATCAATACTAAATGGTTGAGAGCTGGTTTGTCCACCCAAGGTACCCGATAATCCAAAAGTATTATTAAAGCTGGCACCATTAACAGTAAGGTTATTGGCTCCGCTGCTTCTGCCTGCAAAACTATTACCGTTTGCAGTAGGTGTTAGTCTGGTAAAATCTGCAATACTTCTGTTCGTAGTAGGTAAACGATCAATTTGCTGACGGGTAATTACTTCGGCCGAACCGGTACGGCTGCGACTGAAAACTTTATCCGAACGGCTTCCGGTTATTACAACTTCTGATAAATTGGTAGAAGCTTTTACCATACTGTAATCTGATTTAAAAGCTGTTCCCAGATTTAAATACACATCTTCCTGTTTCTGTTCTTGAAATCCAACAAAACTGGTGGTAATTGTGTAAGGTCCGCCAACACGAACGTTACCCAAGTTAAATTGGCCATCTTTCCGGGAAGTAGTTAAATACTTAGTTCCAGTAGGTAAATGAACAGCAGTGATAGTAGCGCCAGATAATGGGGCTTTCTTATCATCTGTTACATAACCCTGAATTTCTGACGTAGTTTCTTGGGCTTTTACAAAAAAGCCAGCCAATAGAAACACTACGGTTAACAAGCTTAGTTTTCTTTTAATTATCATAAAAAGTAATTTTAATGCAAAGGTTAGTTTAATAGCATTAGTGGCAAATGTAGAAAAGATTAACAAATTGTTACCTATTAATAAGAATGATTTACAAAATAGTATTGGCATTCAATAAAATAGGTATAAAACAATTGAACAGGAATTCAACCTTTTTACAACTAATATTACTAATCAGACATTTAGAAATGCTGTAAAGTTGCATTTGCTTTTTTTTAAACTTTAAAAACTCAATATCATCATTTCCCAATTTCTAAACTATTCAAACTGTTTCAATGTTAACTTTGCCAAAAGTTTAAAAATGTTAGATAGTATTGAAAGTGCCATTGAGGATATCAAAAAAGGGAAATTAGTTATAGTGGTTGACGATGAGGATCGGGAAAATGAGGGTGATTTTGTTACAGCTGCAGAAAATGTAACTCCGGAAATTATCAATTTTATGAGTACCCATGGTCGGGGATTAATATGTGCTCCAATTACTGAAGAAAGATGTGAGGAACTGAATTTGGAGCCAATGGTAAGGGACAATACTTCATTGCATGCCACGCCTTTTACGGTTAGTATTGATTTATTAGGCCATGGTTGCACTACCGGCATTTCGGCAAAAGACCGGGCAAAAACAGTGCAGGCACTAATTGATCCATCAACAAAACCCGAAGAATTAGGAAGACCCGGACATATTTTTCCTTTAAGATCCAGAAAAGGTGGTGTGTTGAGAAGAACCGGTCATACTGAAGCCACGGTTGATTTAGCTGAACTTGCAGGGTTTGCTCCTGCAGGCGTTTTGGTAGAGATCATGAACGAAGATGGTACAATGGCCCGGTTACCCCAGTTAAAAGAAATTGCTAAACGGTTCGACTTAAAATTAATTTCTATAAAAGATTTAATTACTTATAAACTGGCTAAGGAAAGCTTGATTACTGAAGAAGAAAAAGTGCAGATGCCAACTCGTTATGGGAATTTTGAATTGATTGCATTTAAACAAATTACTACCGGCGAAATTCATCTTGCCATAAAAAAAGGGGAATGGCTCCCCGATGAACCGGTAATGGTAAGGGTGCATAGCAGTTGTATGACTGGCGATATTTTAGGATCCTTGCGTTGCGATTGTGGCGATCAACTTCATATAGCAATGAAAATGCTGGAAGCAGCAGGTAAAGGAGTAGTACTTTATATGAATCAAGAGGGAAGAGGGATTGGACTTTTAAATAAACTTAAAGCGTATAAATTACAGGAACAAGGTATGGATACGGTGGAAGCTAATTTGGAATTAGGATTTGGTATGGACGACAGGGATTATGGGGTAGGAGCACAGATACTTAGAAAATTAGGAATTACTAAAATGAAATTGTTAAGCAATAACCCAAAGAAAAGAGCCGGTTTATTAGGTTATGGGTTAGAAGTTGTAGAAACGATTCCGATTGAAATTGCCCCCAACGCCA
>JANPAP010000606.1:0-2677 GCA_031429975.1 Chitinophagaceae bacterium | reverse complement strand
TGAATAATTTTTCAGAAAACTTAGCTATTCGTACTAACCAACAACGCCTGATGGTGGATTATAAAAAACCTTTTACCCAACAGGATACCGTATTTTTTGAGCTTAGAAGGTTGGGAATAAAAAATTATCATTTTTTATTCAATCCTAATAATATGAGTGCTGTTGCTTTAATTGCACAACTGGAAGATAATTTCACGGGTACTAAAACATTGGTTAGCCTTACTAACCCTACAACTTATGATTTCTCCGTTACCTCCGATGCACAAAGTTCGGCAATAGATCGCTTCCGCCTGGTTTTCATCAATCCCGGTCAGATAATTCCAGTAACAATTAGCACAATTAGCGCAAACAGGCAAAACAATGATATCGCTGTACAATGGGTTGTACAACAGGAAACCAATATGAGCAGGTATGAGGTAGAAAGATCACTGGATGGCAGAAATTTCAACCGGGCAACAACAGTTACTGCTACTGGTAATAATGGGGTTGCTGTTACCTATAACTGGCTCGATCTGAATCCGCAATCTGGAGATTATTTTTACCGGATTAAATGTGTAGGATTAGCCGGAGAAATTTATTACAGTTCGATTGTAAAAGTAAATATCGGGCAAAAAAATCCGGCCATCAGCATCTACCCCAACCCGGTAAGGGGCAATACATTCGGAATTCAGTTTGATAATATGAAGGCTTCCATTTATTCAGTACAGCTCACTAACAGTATCGGGCAGTTGTTTTATACAGGTAAGCTCAATCATTCCGGAGTTAATACATACTACAGCATTACTCCTTCCAAAAAATTGCCAGCCGGTCATTATCAATTATTGGTAATTGGAAATGATAATAGCCGGAACCTGATCAGAATTGAAGTGGCTGCTGATTAATACGCCACTCAGTTTGGATTAGAAATTTATTAAAAAAATTATCTTTCTTAAATCTGTAAATCGAAACTTTTAGCAAATACTTGCCGTTCCTTCGAAGGCTTTCGTGGAAATAAAATTAAAGATGAAAAATGGCTGGGTACTGATAAAAACGGAGTCTTCTCCTATGATGGAAAAACATTTAAAAACTTTACAACCAGCAATGGGTTAATCAACAATTCTGTTCGTAGTATTTTAGAAGATAAAGAAGGGAATCTTTGGTTCGGTACTAGGCAGTTTGGCTTAAGCCGCTTTGATGGAAAAACTTTTACCAGTTTTTCCGAATAAAAATAATTATTAAAGATTTAATTAAAAACCACATCAATTGATGGCGAATCAATTTTTCGGAAATTAAACTGGAAGCTTATTTGATAACCTAAGTTTTTAAATAATTAAAAACAGAGCTGTTGTTTTGGCGGAGTTTTACAAATACTGTATTATATTTAGAACGCAAAAAATTACACCCCCCCGCTGGGTATAAAATAAATGGCAGCTGCAGTTGATTTTATTATTACAGCAACATCTCAACATCCTCAATTTATATAAATATGAAAAAAAAGATACTGATTACCGGTACCTTGCTAGCAACATTTGCATTGGGTTTTGGCTTTAAATCGCTGCTGAATAAAATTGCAGAAAAACAACCATCCTTAAAAAAAGCAACAAGCATTGGCGGCATCTTTTTTAAATGCAAAGAACCAAAAAAAATTAGGGAGTGGTATCACGAAAATCTTGGTTTAGAAGTAAATGCTTATGGTGCCGTTTTTGAATGGAGACAAGGAGCAGACAGCAGCCAAAAAGGTTTTACACAATGGAGCCCCTTTAACGAAAAGACGAAATATTTTGAACCTTCTACCAAAGATTTTATGATTAACTACCGGGTAGAAAACATGGAGGCCTTGATGGAACAATTAAAAAAATCGGGGGTAATTATTACCGATACTATTGAAACGGCTGAGTACGGCAAGTTTCTTCACATCATGGATATTGAAGGCAACAAGATTGAATTGTGGGAACCCAACGATATTGAATTTGAAAAACTGGGTAAAAAGATAGGCGCTACAACAACAAAATAATTTTATTTCGGTCAACTATTTTATTGCAGTCCCGGCGAGGTTTTCACCAAGAAATCTTAAAAATAAAAATAACATCAGCGAAACCTCGACGAATCATCCGCTTTAAAATGGTTAGATATTTTAACCCCAGTTTTTAATTTAAATTTAATTCTATGTTAGTTGAATGTCGCATATATTAGTGTTAGCGTCCATTGGAAATGAAATTTCCGTTAAAAAAAAGAATATTATTTTTATAAACAAATAAACAGACAATCATGTATAAAGTATTACCAATTTCGGTTTTATTATTTTTTACTTTAACCAGTATGGCCCAAAATGTAGGTATCGGAACCGCCACACCGGCTGCATCGGCGCAGTTGGATGTAAGCAGCACCTCAAAAGGGTTTTTACCACCCCGCATGGACTCTACCCAACGCAATGCAATTGTTTCTCCGGCTACCGGGCTTACTATTTACAACACCACCATCAATGCTTTTCAGGTTTACAATGGTACTGCCTGGTATTCTACCGTGCATTTCATTGGCGAAAGCTACGGTGGTGGTATTGTGTTTTATGTATATGATAACGGGCAGCATGGGTTAATAGCAGCCACTGCTGACCAAAGCACAGGAATAAGATGGTATGGTGGTACTTGGACAAATACCCGTGCCAGGGCAGATGGTGTTGGTGCAGGTTTAAAAAATA
>JANPAP010000605.1:0-2182 GCA_031429975.1 Chitinophagaceae bacterium | reverse complement strand
GAAATGTTGCAGAATGGACATCCTCATTATATTATGAAGGTGGATATTCATTTCAACATGACATGAATCCAGATATTCGTTGGAATGTAAAAGACTCAGATCCTCCCCGTATGAAAAGAAAAGTTATCCGTGGTGGAAGTTGGAAAGACGTAGGCTATTTTCTTCAAACCAGTACCCGTAATTACGAGTACCAGGATACCTCTAAATCATATATTGGATTTCGTTGTGTAATTGATTTACCGCCAGCAATGAAAAATCGTGGCAAGTAATTTATTTTAACAATTGTATTTCATTTTTTTAACTAATCTTTTTGCACTTGTTGTTTTAAGATTTATAACTTTTGTGTCTCTCAAACTTTAAATAACCACCAAATTAAAAATTTAAAATCTTAAAAATCATGGCTGCTAAAAAAAGAACATTCTTAACATTAATTGACGTTTTAGTAAGTGCCGGTGCAGCGGTAATCATTTTTGCTGCTTGGGCAAAAATTACCCACCAGTCTTATGCAAATACAATGCTTACTATTGGTATGTGGACAGAGACAGCTATTTTCTTAGTATATGCCATTATAGAATGGGTTAAGCCAAAATCACATGATGAAGATCATGCAGCTCCTGCAGCAGCGGCTGGAAATCCAGCTCTAAAATCATTGGATAAAATGATCCAGGAAGCTGATATTACTCCTGTAAGTCTAAAAAAATTAGGAGAAGGTTTCCAAAAATTAGGCACTACCGTTAATGGGTTATCCGATGTAAGCGAAGTTGTAAAATCAACCAGCGATTTTAGTGCAAAAACTAAAGAAGCGACTACTGCTATTGGTTCAATGGCAACTGCTTTTAATAACAGTGCAACTACAATGGCATCTTTTAATAATGCTTCTGAAAGTGCAAAAGGTTTCCATGAGCAAGTGCAGGTATTAACTAAAAATTTGGGTTCATTAAATACAATTTATGAATTGGAATTAAAAGAAAGCAATAACCACTTAAAAGCTCTAAATAGTTTTTACGGTAAGTTAGCCGAAGCTAGCCAAGCTATGGTGGGAAGTGTTGAAGATGCACATAAAGCAAAAGATCAAATTAGCAATCTTGCTGTAAACTTGGGTAAATTAAACTCTGTTTATGGTAATATGTTAAGTGCAATGCAGGTTAACAAGTAATTGTTATCCTTTTCATAAGATCATTTTCAAAAAACCAATTGAAGGTAACTTTATTAAGTAAGGTTTTAAAATGATAAGTTCGAATCCAAATAATTAATTACAAACAACCATAAATCTAAAATACTATGGCTTTACCGCAAGAGCCCCGGCAAAAGATGATTAACATTATGTACTTGGTGTTAACAGCGATCCTTGCCTTGAACGTGTCTGCAGAAATTTTGAACGCTTTTAAAGTAGTTGATTCTAGTTTATTAAAATCAAATACTTCTATTGAGACTTCGAACGATCGTTTACTCAAATCATTAAAGGAAAAAATGGCTAAACCAGAAACTGCAGAAAAAGCTGCAATATGGTCGCCTAAGGCAGAAAAAGCCAAGCAAATGGCAGATCAGCTTTATGCTAAAATAGAAAGTTATAAAGATAGTTTGTTAAGAGCGTCTGGCTTTAATCCTGAAAAAGGAATTAACAATTATAAAGAAGATGATTTGGAATCTGCCACCCGTTTATTTATTGTAAATGGAAAAGGGCCCGAGTTATTAAAAGATTTAACTGAGTTTAAAGCCCAGTTATTAGGATTGGATCCTGAGGTAAAAAAAGAATTTGAATCAAAATTACCAATTGATTTAACGGTTCCTCCATCAACAACAGGTAGTGAAAATTCATGGGAATATAATTATTTCCACATGACTCCTACTGTTGCTGCCATTACCATTTTAAGCAAATTTGAAAATGATATTCGCAATGCCGAAAATCAGGTGGTAACATTTTGTCATAATAAAATAGGTCAGGTAGAACTTATTTATGATAAAGCAGTTCCATTGGTTAGTCAGTCTGCCAATTATTTAATGCCCGGTCAAAAAATTAAAGTTAAAGCGGGTGTTGGTATTTTTAGTTCGGCTGCAATTCCAAAAATTAGTATTGGAGGTCAATCCTTAAATGCAGCTGCTGGATATGCTGAAACAGAAATGGATGCTGGTGGATCAGGAGCTCATACATTGCCCGTTACAATTATTTATAAAGGGCAAG
>JANPAP010000604.1:0-4326 GCA_031429975.1 Chitinophagaceae bacterium | reverse complement strand
TTGGCATATTTCTTTTTTAACAATAGTTTGTTAGCACAATTAAAAGCACCGGTATTGTTGAAACCCGGTATCGACAATGGTTTTTGGCTATTGCACATTTTACATATTCCGCAATTTATTTTGCAACATCCTTATGTTGCTGTTATTTTTGATGTGCTCCTTGCAGTTTCCTGTATCATTTGTATTGCTGTTCCGCAGCAACGTTTTTTTACCATCATTACAGTTGTAGCAATCTGGATATTTTATGTTTGTTACAGCTCGGCTGCCGGAAAGCAATATGCACAAATCGGGTACTTGCTGGCGCCTATTCCATTTTTAGCATTGCAACAAAATAAATTTAATTTTTGTTGGGAAGGGTTCCGTTACTGGGTTTGCTTTTTGTATTTGAGTGCCGGATTTTATAAAATTTATTTTGGTGGATTTGCCGCAGACAATACCATGAGCCAGATTTTAATGGAGATGAATGCTGAATGGTTTGTGTTTAATCAACATAGTTTTCAGGCCAATTGTATTAACTGGCTTATTCAGCATCAACATTTTTCTCAATGGTTATACCGCATTGCAGTGTTGATCGATATATCCGTAATCATTGGGTTTTTTACAAAACGTTACGATAAATGGCTCATGATTGGTTTAATTAGTTTTCATGTGGGTAATTATTTCCTGTTACACATTTCTTTTGTAGAGCAGTCGCTTATCTTTGCACCGTTTTTTCCATGGCAACGCTTTGGAAAATTTATTAAAACAAAAAACAGTAATGACCGACCTCTCCAACTTTGATCCAAATTCCGTAGGTAACCCCAATAATAATATTTTTGGTTTGCCATTTTTAGAAGAAGACGCCCGATTGATAATTTTGCCAATACCATGGGAAGTTACAGTAAGCTACAATGCAGGAACAGCAAGGGCTCCAGAGCATATTTTTAAAGCAAGCCTTCAGATAGATTTGTTTGATCCGGATTATATAGATGCCTGGAAACAAGGTTATTTTATGAGAACTTGTGATAAAAAAATATTGATGAAAAGCGATTACCTGCGTAAGGAAGCGGAGCTTTATATCAGCTATATTTCATCGGGTGAGGATGTGAAGGATAATAAATTCATGTGCAAAACACTAAAGGAAGTAAATGCAGGCGGCATATTTTTAAACAATTGGGTGTATGAACAAACCCGTGATTTATTGGCGGCTGGAAAATTAGTTGCCTTACTTGGTGGAGATCATAGTACTCCACTTGGTTTTTTTAAAGCCATTGCCGAAAAGCATGGCGACTTTGGAATTTTACAAATTGATGCTCATTGTGATTTAAGAAAATCCTACGAAAATTTTAATTATTCGCATGCATCTGTAATGTATAATGCACTGGAAGAAATTTCGCAATTAACAAAATTGGTGCAAATTGGAATAAGAGATTATTGTGAAGAAGAATGGAATTATTTATCAGGAAATAAAAGGGTCGTAACTTATTTTGATAAGGATATAAAAGAGCGCTTGTACGAAGGTGAAACCTGGCAAAATATGGTAAATGAAATTATTAATCATTTGCCACAAAAAGTTTTCATCAGTTTTGATATTGATGGATTGGATCCAAAACTTTGTCCGCATACCGGAACTCCTGTACAGGGTGGGTTTGAAACAGAACAGGTTTTTTATCTGTGTAAAAAAATATTGCAGAGTGGCCGCCAATTGATAGGTTTCGATTTAAATGAAGTGGGTGTAAGCAGCGATGAGTGGGATGAAAATGTTGGGGCAAGATGTCTTTTTAAATTATGCAATATGCTGGCATCTTCTAATCCGGTTTCATCAAATTAATGTAAATCTACCGGAGGTTGAAATTTAAAGCATGTATGTTTTCAAAATAAAAGATAAAAACGCAGCAATCGATATTGTTGTTACCCGTGCACTTTTTGCGCTGGCTGCTGCAATAGCGCTGTTTTACAGAACAGATTCTAGCTTTTTTATAAATATTATTATTGCAATTCTTTTGTTTTTTGCTGCAGTGTTTACCAATTTAATTTTTAACAGGTTCAGGTTTAATAAATTTTTGCTGGTAAGTTTTGCCGCAATTTTATTATTTATTGCAACACATTCTATTGGATTTGCATTGGTATTAATTGCCTACAGTTTGATGGTTCATTTTTTTTATAAAGAACCCATTGTAGAAGTTAACCTGCAACAAATAATTATTACCAGAATGATTGGTACCACTAAATATAATTGGGATGAATTTGAAAATATTATTTTTAAAGACAACCTGCTTTCGCTTGATTTTAAAAACAACAAATTAATTCAGTTGGAAATTGACGAAGGCTGGGAGGAAATAAATGTTGAATTGTTTAACGAATTTTGCAAGAAGAATTTGGAAGACAATAGGCAATAGGCAATAGTCAATAGGCAATAGTCAATAGTCAATAGTCAATAGGCAATAGGCAATTCAAAAGTCAAAACCAAAAAGTAAAAAAGGAGCTTACCTTATTTTTTTGGGTATTATAAGCGCAAATTTTTTGTTTTGAATTTTGACTTTTGACTTCTTCCTGCTCCATCATCAATAAAAACTATCACTCATGCAGCAACCATATATTTTATATTCCGACGGCAGTGGAAATATTTTTGAAGATACCTCCTTGTATGTAACCGGCCGCAGTGGCTGGGATGCATTGCCAGTTCCAACTGATGAATGGATTGATTTACCCGATGGCGGCAATCTGTATGAATTGCCCGGCAGGCGTGGCATTGGTATAGATGTTGAAACCGGCGAAATGCGTTTATGCGAAAAGGGTTGGGCGGTAGCTGCTTTTATTCCACCGGCACATACGGGCCTTTACATGGCCGCTTACGAAACCGCAGCAGATGCTCCTACACTTCCTTTATTTTGTTATACGGCTGCTGGTTGGTTGGATGAAAAATTTTATGTTCCGGCTGTTCGAATTGAGCAGGACATCCGTCAGGAAAGTGAGGGATATGATGATGACCTAATTGAAACCGGCGCCAACCATTTATTAAAAAACTTTCCACACAACCGACTGGTAAAGCATTTGATGGATAATTGCTGTAACACCTACACTTGTCCGGCTGCAAGAAATTTAGCGCTGGGCCGCTGGGAATGTCCGGTGCCAACATCACCGGCTTGCAATGCCAACTGTATTGGTTGCATCAGTTTTCAACCGGTTGAAGAAACCATTATCAGTACACAAGACAGGCTAACGTTTAAGCCTAGCCCGGAAGAGATTACAGAGTTTACGGTACCCCATTTAGAAACGGCTCCATTCCCCATCATCAGTTTTGGACAGGGTTGCGAAGGTGAGCCTTTGTTGATGTGGGAAACCATCAGCGAAAGCATCATTGAAATAAGAAAGCATACTCAAAAAGGAAGTATCAATATCAATACAAACGGAAGCAAGCCAGATGCAGTGAAAGCCTTGTGTGAAGCAGGTTTAAACAGCATGAGGGTGAGCACCAATTCTGCCAGAGAAGAAATTTATACGCCGTATTACCGTCCCAATAATTATGTGTTTACAGATTTGATTGAGAGTTTAAAAGTAATGCGGAGTTATGGTGGCTGGACAAGCCTTAATTATTTTGTTTTTCCCGGTATGACGGATAGCATTGCAGAATATGAAGCGCTTAGAAAGTTAATTAAAGAAACAGATTTGTGCATGATCCAGTGGCGCAATTTTAATATAGATCCCGATTGGTATTTGGGAAAAATTGGCGTAACAGAAACCGGCGAATGCATGGGAGTAAAACAATTGATGGAATTAATAAGAGAAGAATTTCCAGATTTAAAATTTGGATATTTTAATCCATCTATCGAAAGAATAAAAGGGAATTTCGACATGGATTTTGCACACCGTTAGTTGTTGCAATTAAAAATTATTGATTCATAATTAAATTACCCGGTATCCGCAATTGCTTACCTGGCAATACATTCAGGCTGGCCGCCTTTCCAATAACCTGCGTAATATTTAAAACACATTCTCCATTTACAACCGGGTTGATGATGATGGTTGCTTCGTTGCCAAGCACCGTAGGAGGGATACATTGCTTTTTCCAATTGGCTGCAATATTCCAATTTCCATTGCCAGTAAATTCATATGTATTATCCGCACTACTGCACATTACATAAGTTAGCCGTTCCCAAATCTGGCTGCAAAAAATGGTTGGCACTTCAATAAAACTTCCAGGGGCATCACCCATCCTGATTACTACCAATCCTTTGCCCGGTGATATGCTTGCAATCTGTCCGTTTTTACCAATGGCTGCATACATATCGCCGGGTGCTGCAGGTGCATACGATCCCGGAATAATTAGTTGCGATCCCGGAATCA
>JANPAP010000603.1:0-11012 GCA_031429975.1 Chitinophagaceae bacterium | reverse complement strand
TTACATCGGGCCGGCCATGTGTTGCAAAAAAATCATCATCACAAATTTTAATTACATCGCCTGCAAAAAAATCGGCGTGGGTAATATTATTGAGGGCTGCATTTACTTTGGCGTCTTCAATGGCTTCTGCAATTACTTCTACCCCAATTATTTTTTTTGCCAGTTTGCTAATAAAAATTCCTATGCTGCCGGTACCGCAATACAGGTCGTATACAATTTCATTGCCGCTGAGTTCTGCAAAATCACGGGTGATGCTGTAAAGCTTTTCGGCTTGTTGTGTATTGGTTTGAAAAAATGATTTTGGGCCAATCTTAAATTTAAATTCTTCCAGTTGCTCAATAACAAATCCTTTTCCAACATATACCTGCGGCGTTAAATCATAAATAGTATCGTTCCATTTTTTGTTGATGGTGTACAACAGGGTTGTAATGGAAGGAACTTTTTCCAACAAATTATCCAACAGGTTTTTTGTGGCTGTTTCGTCTTCAAAAGCCAGGCAAATATTTACCATCAACTCGCCGGTATTGCATTTACGGATAATGATATTTCGAAGCCAACCGGTATGGTTTTTAATATCGTAAAACGAATAATTATTTTGTACGGCAATATCACGGATTGTGTTGCGGATGTTGTTATTTACGTCATCCATCAGGTAACATTCTTCAATGTTGATGATCTTATCAAAAATACGGGGCACATGGTATCCCAATGCTCCGGTTTCCATTGCCGATGTTGCCGATACGGCTGTTTCTAAAACAACCGCCTCATTTTTTGTTTTAATATTTTCTGTAGAAGTATTATTTGAACGGGGTTCTTTGGGTGGTAATAATTTTATTTCGTCATTGCTGAGGTAGCGCTTGTTGCTGAAAGTAAATTCCAGTTTATTACGGTAGTGCTGGGTTGCAGCAGCACCCACAATCGGCAACATTTCGGGCAATGCTATTTTGCCAATACGCCTGAAATTTTGAGCTACTTCCTGTTGCTTATATTCCAGTTGTTTTTCGTAGGGCAGCATCTGCCATTTGCAGCCACCGCAAATGCCAAAGTGTTTGCAAAAAGGTTCTGTTCTTTCGGTTGAATATTCATAAAAACGGGTAGCCTTTCCTTCGCCCCAATCTTTTTTATTGGTGCTTACAAATACATCTACCACATCGCCCGGTACGGCACCACTTACAAAAATTACTTTGCCATCTGTTTTTACAATTGCCTTGCCTTCGGCTGCATAGCCGGTTACCAATACTTTTTCAAGCGTATATTTTTTTCTTTTCACAGCGCAAAAATAACTTTCCTTTATTCAATTGAAGCGAAAAAGCTGCCGGTTTAAAATATTTGTTAACGAATTGCAATAATAAACGGCTCATTTTGCAAATTGATTGTATACCACTCATTTTAGATATTTTTGCAACCACATAACTACAAGTATGAAAAGAATATTTTTACCCTTACTGTGTACATTATTTATTGGTCAGGTAAAATCGCAAAGTTTTAAAGTAACGCTAAAAGCTCCCGGTTATAAAACTGGTATTGCTTTTTTAACGTATCATAGCGGCAAAAACCTGAATATTGAAGATTCGGCAGCAATGAATATTAATGGCATTGCTGTATTTGAAGCCAAGCGAAAATTACAACCTGGTATTTATGCAATGGTATTGCCAGGCAAAACTAAAATGGTTGATTTTTTTGTTGACAAAGAACAAATCATCAGCATTACTGTAGATACATCTGATTTATTGAACAAGACCATAGTTACGGGTTCAAAAGAAAACATGTTGTTTCAGCAGTACCAAAAATATATGGCTGTAAAAGGAAAGGCATGGGAAATGGAAAGAACTGCTTATTCGCAATCAACCACAAAACAAGATTCTGTTTTGCATGAAACCAATTACAATAAAATTAATAAAGAGCTAAACGATTACCGGGATAATATCATTAAAACACAACCAACAAGTATGTTGGCTACAGTTTTAAATGCAATGAAAGAAACGCCGCTTCCCCACTTGCAACCAAAAAATCATACCGACTCACTGGATAATTATTATTTCTATAAAAAACATTATTGGGATGGTGTAACGTTTATGGATGACCGCATTATCCGTTCGCCGTTTTTTATTCCAAAGTTTGAAAAGTTTTACAGAGAAGTTATAGTACAACATCCCGACAGTATTATTAAGGAATCGGATTATCAATTGTTGTTGGCAAGAAGCAGTCCGGAGATGTATAAGTTTTTATTGAACTGGTTAACCGACGAATATATCAATCCAAAATACATGGGGCAGGATGCCGTGTTTGTTCACCTGTTTGAAAAATATCACAGCAAAGGATTAACGAGTTGGTTAAATACCAAACAGATGGAAACCATCAGCCGCAGGGCTTATATGTTGATGGCGAATTTAATTGGAGCAAAGGCTGCCGATTTGGAAATGCTGGATACATCAGGCGTTGCAACGACCTTGTATAGTGTAAATGCCGATTATACAATTGTATGTTTTTGGGATCCCAATTGCGGCCATTGTAAAGAAGAAGTGCCCAAGCTCGATTCCATTTATCATGCAAGTTGGAAACAACATGGTGTAAAAATGTATGGCGTATTATCGGCCGATAGTAAAGATGATGTAAAACATTTATGGACAAAATATATCCGGGAGCATAATATTGGCGAATGGATAAATGTTTATCAATCCAAAGAAATGGAAAAGGCTGAGGCGGCTGCTCAAAAGCCCAGCTACCGGCAGTTGTATGATGTTACCCTAACGCCCACTTTATATTTATTGGATAAGGATAAAAACATTATTGGCAAAAAACTTACCTGGCAACAATTGGATGAAATATTACAGGTAAAATGGAATTCACCAAAAAATAATTAAAAGAAAACAACAATAACATGAAACAATTTTTATTACTACTTATTACTGGGCTTACGGTAACAACAGGATTTTCTCAGGCGCTTTTTACCTATGGCAGCAATGAGGTTAATAAAGAAGAATTTTTAAGAGCCTATAATAAAAACAAAACAGAAGTAATTGATAAGGAAAAATCGCTGAGAGAATATTTAGATCTGTATTCAAAATTTAAATTAAAAGTAAAGGCCGCCAAAGAATCGAAACTGGATACCCTGGATCAATTAAAATACGATGTTCAAAATTTTAGAAGCCAGGTTGAGGAAAGTTATTTGCATGATGAAAATGCTGTAAATTTTTTAGTGGATGAGGCGTTTCAACGCAGTCAAAAAGATATTCACTTATTGCATTTTTACATTACCATCAATAATAAAATGGCCCCTGCCGATACCTTGAAAGCAAGGAAAGCGATAAATGAATTAAGAGAAGAATTACTAAAAGGTAAAATGAGTTATGATGAAATTGTAGATGAAATCAGTGAAGAAATTATGCCGGTAAAAGGAAAAGATCTGGGATTTGTTACCGCCTTTTCCATTCCTTATGAAATTGAAAATTTGATTTACAATTTAAAACCCGGTGCTGTAAGCAGGGTTTTTAGAACCAAATCGGCCTTGCATGTTTTTAAAAATTCGGAAGAAAGAAAAAGTGCCGGTAAGTGGAAAATTGCACAAATTTTATTTGCAATTCCGCCAGATGTTACCGGTCCTAAATTAAAAGAAATTGAAAACCTTGCCGACTCGGTTTATGGATTATTAAAAGCAGGCGCTAACTTTTCGGAGCTTGTAAAAAAATACAGTGATGACAGGATCACTTATCTCAATGGCGGCGAAATGCCCGAATTTGGAACGGGTAAATATGAATTGCCTTTTGAAAAAGCGGTGTTTGCTTTGGAAAAAGACAGCGACTTCAGCAAACCAATTTTCACTGGTTTTGGGTTTCATATTATTAAGCGTTTAAGCCAGCAACCAACTCCTGCAGATAAAAAAGATGATGCATTTATGGCCAGCCTTAAGCAACAGGTTTTGCAGGATAGCAGGGTAAATATTGCCAAAGATGTTTTTATGAAAAGGGTGATGTTACAAACAGGATTCAAAAAAAATTCGGCTATAAAAGAAGCACAATTGTACAGCTTGGCAGACAGCGTTACGGTAAATAAAACAGTTGGAAATTTTCCGGTAAATAAATCAACTATTTTTTCATTTTCTAAATTAAATGTTACCGTAAGCGATTGGTTGAATTTTGTAAAAGATTATAAATTAAATGCGGATGTTTATAAAGGAGAAGATAATAAAGCGTTGATGGAAAAATACATCAACACTACTGCAATGGAATATTATCGTAAAAATTTGGAGACTTACAATGATGATTTTAAATACCAGATGCAGGAGTTTAAAGAAGGCAATATGTTGTTTGAAATTATGGAAAGAAATGTATGGAGTAAAGCAGCAAACGACAATGAAGGCTTGAAGAAATTTTATGCTGCCAACAAATCCAACTACCTGTGGGGAGAGAGCGCAACCGTTTATTTATTTAACTGCAACAATTTAAAAATTGCCGAAGCGGCTATTGATTCATTAAAGTTGGGAGCCAACTGGAAACGCATGGCCGATAACAGCGAAGGCAATATACAAGCCGATTCGGCCAGGTACGAACTGGCACAATTGCAACTACCCGAAGGTACCGTTGCAAAAGAAGGGTTAATATCTGTACCCACATCGCACAGTGGAGATAACACCGTAAGCTTTATAAAAATTTTGAAAATATTTCCTGCAGCACAGCAAAGAAGTTTTGAAGAAGCAAGAGGTTTGGTGATAAATGATTACCAAAATTATCTTGAACAAAAATGGATGGAAGAATTAAAAATGAAGTATCCAATAAAAATTAACGAAGCTGTTTTTAAATCTATCATAAAATAAACTAGTTAAATATTAACAAGCAAAAGCCTGCTATCTTAAATTGATGGCAGGCTTTTTGTTTTATTGGTAATGAATGGCTTATATCCTTATTTATTGGGTAATAGCAAATTGATAAACCACTAAAATTAATTAGTATGCTTAAGAAAAAATTAATAACCCTTGCCCTGTTTACGGCAATAGGAATTGCAGCAAACGCACAGTTTTATTTACAGGGTGGATTGAATCTTGCAAATATCACAACCAACAGTAATGGTCAAACCGAAAAAAATAATATGCTCACCAGTTTTAATGCTGGGTTTATGAGTCGTTTCGGTCTGTCGGATGTATTTGATTTGGAAACAGGATTGCTGGTTTCTGGTAAAGGCTCAAAGGCTGAAACCTATTATACCGCTTCCAATGATGACAACTATGTTAAAACAAGGTTTAATCCTATATATCTGGAAATACCACTGAATGCGGTGGTTAAATTTCCTTTGCAAAAAAAATCAAAGTCAAATATTTTTATAAATGCCGGGCCCTATATTGCAATAGGCATTGCCGGAAAATCTACTTACGATCAAAAGATTTTAGGTGTTGGAACCAGTTCATCGAGCAATATCAAATTCAGTAACGACGACCCTTTTACATCCCGCCAGGATGATGCAGCCTATGATAAACTGAAACGTTTTGATGTTGGCCTTAACCTCGGTGGCGGATTGGATTTGGGTAATTTTATTATGAAATTAAATTACGGAATGGGCTTAGCAAAAATAAACAGTACGCAAAGTAATAATAGTGTTGATGATAAAAATAAATTCCGCACTATTAGTCTTTCGGTAGGCATCCCTTTGGGAAAAAAATAAATACCAGTAATAAAAAGAGGCTGTCTCAAAACTGTCTTTTTTAACCGCGGAGACGCAAAGACGCAGAGAAATGAAGTTTATTCAACTTGTAAAATCTGCGTCTTTGCGACTCTGCGGTTATTTTTTGGGCTTATGAGACAGCCTCTTTTTTATAAATAATTAATAGGCTTACTTGATTTCCTTAACTACATTATAAATAGCAGCGGGCTTACCAATTGTATAATAATGTAAAACCGGCACACCGAATTTTTTTAATTCTTTTGATTGCTGAATCAACCACTCCACGCCAATTTGTTCAATCTCTTCATCCGATTTTGCTTTCATGATTGCATTCGATAAATCATCTGGAATATCTACATGAAAAACTTTAGGAAGCATGCTGAGCTGTTTTTTATTGGTAATAGGTTTTAGTCCGGGAATAATGGGAACATTAATACCAGCAGCCCGGCATTCTTTTACAAAGTCGTAATACTTTTGATTATCGAAAAACATTTGTGTCATTACATAATCGGCGCCGGCATCTACCTTGGCTTTTAAAAACATTAAATCGGTTTTTAAATTGGGGGCTTCAAAATGCTTTTCGGGGTAGCCAGCCGTGCCGATACAAAAATCGGGTTTACCTCCGTTTTTAATATCCTCTTCTTGGTAAATGCCATTTTTTAAATCCATTACCTGTTTCAGTAAATCTACAGCGTAGGAGTGGCCGCCTGGCTCTGGTTCAAAATTCGATTCGTTTTTTGCCGCATCACCTCTTAATACTAATACATTGTCGATGTCTAAAAAACTCAAGTCAATCAATGCGTCTTCTGTATCTCTTTTTGTAAAGCCACCACAAATTAAATGCGGTACGGTATCTACATTGTAGTGGTTTTTTATAGCGGCACAAATAGCCACCGTTCCCGGCCGCTTTCTAACTTCTACTTTATCAAAAGTGCCGTCAACCTTTTTCTTAAACATGGTTTCGCTGCGGTGGTAGGTAACATTAATAAACGCAGGCTTAAACTCCATCAGCGGATCCAGATGGTTGTAAATGCTGTTAATGGTTTTACCTTTTAACGGAGGTAATACTTCAAAAGATACCAGGCTGTCTTTGGCCCTGGCAATGTGTTCGGTAACTTTCATATAATAAAAAATATTTGCAAATTTAATTAAGTATAAAGAACAAACATCAATTAATTAAAAACTGATTGAAAGACTATTAAATAGGATTGCAGTATTTTTGAAATAAATTATTTACCGTGGACTTAACTATTCAAACCAACAACCTCGTAAAAAAATATGGCAGCCGAACGGTTGTAAACCATGTTTCGTTTAATGTAAAGCAGGGAGAAATTGTAGGTTTGTTGGGGCCCAACGGTGCTGGAAAAACAACTTCTTTTTACCAGGTGGTTGGCTTGATAAAACCAGATGAAGGAGAAGTTTTTTTAAATGATATCAACATTACCCAACTGCCCATGTACAAAAGGGCGAAGATGGGTATTGGTTATTTACCACAGGAAGCAAGTGTGTTTAGAAAATTAAGTGTTGAAGATAATATTGCGGCGATATTAGAAATGACAAAATTGAGCAAGGCCGAGCAGAAAGAAAAATTAGAAACATTGCTGGATGAATTCCGTTTGCAAAATGTAAGAAAAAATAATGGCGATACCCTGAGTGGTGGTGAAAGAAGAAGAACTGAAATTGCCAGAGCTTTGGCGGTAGATCCTAAATTTTTTTTACTGGATGAACCCTTTGCTGGCGTGGATCCTATTGCAGTGGAAGACATACAGGCCATTGTTGCAAAATTAAAATTTAAAAATATCGGTATCCTCATTACCGATCATAATGTAAACGAAACCCTCTCTATTTGCGACCGGGCTTATCTGTTGATTGACGGCAAAATTTTTAAACATGGTACCGCCGAAGAATTGGCAAATGATGAACAGGTTCGCAGGCTTTATCTGGGCCGCAATTTTGAATTAAAGCGAAAAGATTATTTGCATGAGGAAGCAGCAAAATAATCAGCAACAATTTATTGTCTGCAATAATTACTTCGCCTAAATAAAGTTACCCACAAAAGATTCGGTAACCTTTTAAGTTTTATCCTTCCTATTGTGTATTTTGCTTGCATAATATGAAGTTGCTTTCTCCTGCAATATCAAAATTAGCCCGCATGCGTTTGTGGCGCATTCAAAACTGGAGTAATAATCCGGTGGCATCCCAACGAGAAGTATTACAGCATCTGGTAACCTCTGCACAGTACACCGAATTTGGTAAGAAGTACAATTTTTCAAAATTATTTACCATCAGTGTTTTTAAAAAAAATGTACCCATTAGCGAGTACAACCAGTTAAAACCATTTATTGAGCGGATGATGAATGGCGAAGAAAATATTTTATGGAACGAACCTGTAAACTGGTTTGCCAAATCATCGGGTACCAGTAATGATAAAAGTAAGTTTATTCCTATAAGCGATGAAAGCCTGCAGGACAACCACTTTCAGGCCAGCAAAGATGTGCTCACCAACTATTATAATAATTTCCCATCCAGCGATTTGCTAACGGGTAAAAGTTTGGTTATTGGTGGATCTCACCAAATCAGTAAAATAAATGAAGATATTCAGTATGGCGATTTAAGTGCGGTGCTGATGCAGAATTCGCCTTTTTGGGGACAGTGGCTGCGTACTCCCGAGTTAAGCATTGCCTTGCTGGATGCCTGGGAAGATAAAATTGAAACATTGGCGCAAACAACCGCTAATGAGAATGTAACTTCTATTGCAGGGGTACCCACCTGGACACTCTTATTGTTAAAACGGATTTTAGAAATTACTCAAAAGCAAACCATTAAAGAGGTATGGCCCAATTTGGAATTGTATATAAATGGAGGCGTTTCCTTTGTTCCTTACCGGGAGCAGTTTGAAAAAATTATTGGTGCCCCTATCAATTATTTGGAAATTTATAATGCCAGCGAAGGATTTATTGCCGGACAAATTTGCCCCGATGATGATGGCATGTTATTGTTTACAGAGCATGGTATTTTTTATGAATTTATGCCGGTTGAAGAATATGGCAATCCTGAGCCAGTAACAGTTGGTTTAGATAAAGTGGAGATCGGAAAAAACTATGCACCGGTTATCAGCACCACGGGAGGGTTGTGGCGATATTTGATTGGCGATACCATACAATTTACCTCCCTCAATCCTTATAAAATAAAAGTAAGCGGCCGGCTGAAACATTATATGAACGCCTTTGGCGAAGAAGTAATTATTGATAATGCAGATATGGCCATTGCCGAAGCATCGGCAAAAACAAATGCCATCGTAAATGATTATACGGCTGCCCCGGTGTTTTTTAGCGACAGCAATAATGGTACTCATGAATGGTTGATAGAATTTGAAACGATGCCCCAAAGTATGGAAGCATTTACACATGCGTTGGATACGGCTTTAAAAAATTGTAACAGCGATTATGAAGCCAAACGCCAAAATAATATTGCTTTACGAATGCCCATTGTACAGGTTTTACAAAAAGGAACTTTTACAGAGTGGTTGCGGAGCAAAGGAAAATTGGGCGGCCAACATAAAATTCCCCGCCTAAGTAATGAGCGAACAATTGTTGAAGAAATTTTAGCAATGATAAATTTCAAAAAATAAACAACATTTTATTTTTTGAATTATCAACTCCAATAAAAAAGAATTTACTATTATTGAAAAAAAACAAACATGAAATTACTTGAAGGAAAAACCGCTATTATAACCGGAGCAGCCCGTGGAATTGGCGAAGGCATCGCACTGAAATTTGCCGAACAAGGCGCCAATATTGCTTTTACTTATGTAAGCGATAGCAGCGCTGCTAAAGCAAAAGATTTGGAAGAAAAATTAATTGCAATGGGTGTAAAAGCAAAAGCTTATCAAAGCAATGCCGGCGATTTTGCCGCATGCGAAGTTTTTGTAAATGATGTGTTGAAGGAATTTGGCCAGATAGATATTTGTGTAAATAATGCAGGTATTTCAAAAGATAATTTATTGCTGCGTATGACGCCTGAGCAGTGGGATGAAGTGATGCAGGTAAATTTAAAAAGTGTGTTCAATATGACCAAGCAGGTAATACGCCCCATGATGAAAGCAAAGAGCGGCAGCATTATAAATATGAGCAGTGTAATTGGCGAAATGGGTAATGCCGGACAAAGCAGTTATGCAGCCAGCAAAGCTGGTGTAATTGGATTTACAAAGTCGGTTGCAAAGGAATTGGGCAGCCGCAATATTCGCTGTAACGCAATAGCACCGGGCTTTGTAGAAACCGACATGACCAGTTATTTAAAAGACGGCGAAGGTGCCGATAAATATAAAGCAGGCATTCCGTTGGGACGCTTTGGTACTGCAGAAGACATTGCCAACATCAGCTTATTTTTAGCAAGTGATATGAGCAGTTATGTAACCGGCCAAGTAATCAGCGCCTGCGGCGGATTAAATATTTAATGCTAAAAAGAAAAAAATAATTATGCATTCCTACCAAAAATTATTGTTGGATAATAAAGCATGGGCTAACCAAAAAAAACAAGAGGATCCTGAATTTTTTGAAAGATTGCAGCATGTGCAAACACCGGAGTTTTTGTGGATTGGTTGCAGCGACAGCAGGGTGCCACCCAATGAAATTACGGGTACTCAACCTGGCGAAATTTTTATTCATCGCAACATTGCCAACATGGTAGTGCATACCGATTTAAATTTATTGAGTGTGTTGGAATATGCCGTGAATGTTTTAAATGTGGAGCATATAATTGTGTGCGGCCATTATGGATGTGGTGGTGTAAAAGCAGCACTAACTAAACATAGTATCGGCATTATTAATAAATGGTTGAGGAATATAAAAGATGTTTACCGATTTCATAAAGCGGAAGTTGATGGATTGGAAAGTGAAGAAAAAAAACTGAATCGGATGATTGAGTTGAATGTAAAGGAGCAAGTAATGAACCTTTCAAAAACCTCTATTGTGCAGTCGGCGTGGAAACATCACAAGCGGCCACAGTTGCATGGTTGGGTATACGATTTAGCAGACGGTATTATTAACCCCGTAATGGAAAGAGACTGGAACAGTGAGATGGAAGATATTTATGTGTACGATAATTTATAAAAAAGAGGCTGTCTCAAAACTGTCTTTTTTAACCGCTGAGACGCAAAGTCGCAGAGAAATAAAGTTTATTCAACCTGTAAAATCTGCGTCTCTCCGTCTTTGCGGTTATTTTTTGGGAGACAGCCTCTTTTTACCAGCTTATTTTTGCAGAAAGATTGATTACCCTGCCATCGAGTGGCGCCCATATTTGTTTAAAACCCGGGTTGCGTATGGATCCTGTAAGAATGCTTTCTTTATTGGTTTGTC
>JANPAP010000602.1:0-7263 GCA_031429975.1 Chitinophagaceae bacterium | reverse complement strand
TAAATAGGTAAGGGATCTAATTTATGTAAATTATCTACCTTACTGCAAGCTGCAAAAAATCCAACAAGGGTTAGTGCAGCTAAAACTATTTTTGAAATATTTTTCATTTGTAAAATTTTTAAAGCTTATTATAATTTAACTGCAGTATATCTTCCTGTTTTAAAGTTCAGGGTAACTTTATAAGTACCAGAAACTGCAGGGGTTGGTATTGCATCGGGATCGCTTCCGCCTCCTGGATTTAATGCCAAATCTCCACTATCACCGGTTCCACCTGAGCCTGTCTTTAAACCATATTGCGGCTGCCATTGATTTAAATTAGTAAGGAACTTATACTGTTTTCCAGGTACAAAAGCCATAGTGATATTGTATTCTGTTGCAGATACCCTTGTGCATTTTTGAGATGCAGGAGGATTATTTGTCCAGTCGCTGGGCACGGCATTACCAGTTATAAATAATTCATTGGTAACAGGAATAGGCAATGCAACATCGAGATATGGTGTTACTTTAACCTTGATAACATTTGAATACAATGGCACGGCTCCGGTTGTTCCCAATGAAGATTTTATCCTGAATTCTACGCTATATTGTACACCGTCATTTAAATTAAGTTTGGTTAAAAAAGTATTCAACTCTTTAACTGTTACATCTTTTCTTAAATTATCAACCGTTGCTTCCTGAATATTTCCACTTGTAAAATTTGCCCCTGTAGTATCAATCTGTAATACATATACCACATCTTGAGAACTAACCCCGGTATTAAATTTATAATCAGGATTGGTCCATTTAAAAGTAATGGCTGTATTGGTTTCATTGGCTCTTTGCAACATAAGATCGGCAGTTGAAGAGGCAGTTAATACCGGTGCAGTTCCTCCCTGAAAATAAACTTTGTTTTCTTCTTTTTTACAGGAGAATAAAACTGCTGTAATTATAAAAGAGCTTACAATTATTTTTATCAAATTTTTCATATTAATCTGTTTATTATTTTATAATTAGTAGCCTGCGTTTTGCTCCAGGTTAGAATTTGCAATCAGATTTGAAGATGGAATGGCGTATAAATTAAACTTATCATTTACTGCTGAGCCCGAAGCAACGCCTCCTTTCCATGGCCATAAATAGGTACTTGAAGTTAACAAACCATAACGGATCAAATCAGTTCTGCGATGACCTTCCCAATACAACTCTCTGCCTCTTTCATCTAACATAAATTGTAAGGTTAAATCACTCAAATTAACCTGACCAAGGCTGGTAGTACCATAAGCTCTTTCCCTTATTTTATTTATATAAGATAAGGCTGTGGCCTGGCTTCCACCAGTTCCGCCACGAACAACGGCTTCTGCATAAATTAAGTACATTTCTGATAAACGAAAAACTGGAAAATCGATATCTGCAAATACACCATCCCGATCTGAAACCGGTGCTCCATCTGAACGAATATTTACATATTTTTTTACATGAGGACCGCTATTAAAATCAGCAATATCAGTAATTACCAATTGAGAAGGGCTGGTACCAAATCTAGAGGTAGTAAACATTGCTCTTTTATCAGTGCTGCCAGTTTTGTCGCTAAATAAATTTACAAAAGCTGAGGTTGCACGGTAACCATACCATCCCCCACTTACGCCATATTCTGCAAAATCATCGCCTGCAGCACAATGCACAAAAAAGCTAGTGTTACCATAACCCGTAGTTTTTACACCATCGCAATTAATAGCAAAAATAATTTCATCGGTTGCCTTATCATTATCGGCCATAAATAATTTTTTATAGCTTGGATTTAAGCCGTAACCTGCTCCTATCACTTTACTGGCATAAGTAATGGCTTCATTATATTTTGTTGTACCTGTGTACACTTTTGCGTTTAAATATAATCTTGCCAATAACGACCAAGCGGCTGCCTGATCAACACGGCCATATTCATTGCTTCTGGCAACTGCTAATTCGTTTTCGATAGCTTTTAATTCTGTTTCGATATAATTAAAAAGATCGGCACGTTTAATTTGCCTTGGCAAATCGGATCCAATTTTATCAGCCTCTGTAATAAAGGTTGAGTTACCAAACAAATCCAACATTACCCAATAATTAAAGGCACGTAAAAAACGAACTTCTGCAACCGATTTTTTGATATCTGTTGCTGCAGCTCCTGTAATTCCACGATCGCTTAATTTACTATCTGTACACTCTCTTAAATATTCATTAATTAAAGTGATATTATAAATAGGCCGGGCATACCAACCTTTTAAATAAAAGTCGGCACTGGTCCAGTTAAAATTGTGAAAGTCTTTAATAGTTTCATCATTCCAGGCAACTACCGCTTCGTCGGTAGGTAATTCCTGGGCATTAAAGAAATTGCGAATAAACGGCACCTGTTTTCCTTCATCCAATCCGCCGGTAATATCAGCACTTCCTGCAGGGCCCGTATTACCTGTTGCCGATAAAGTGCCGTAAACTTTTGCAAGCACTGATTTATATCCAGCCGGCGTTGCATATTGTATTGCCGATGTTAAATCGTTTTGTGGATATAAGTCTAATTTTTTTGAGCAAGAACTTACAATTAAAATCGTAGTAATAATTAGTAAGTAGCTTTTTAATCTGTTATTCATATCTGATTATTTATAAAAAATTAATTAAAAGTCCAGGTTAAATCCAAGTGAATAAACACGAGGACGAGGGTAAATAGTTCCGTTAAGCCCGTCATCACTGGCATTTTCTGGATCCATTCCGGTAAACTTGGTTATTACAAATACATTTTGAACACTTGCAGCTATTCTTAAACTGGCGCTGTTTTTAAACACTTTTCCTACATTGTATCCAAGGTTAATATTATCTAAGCGTAAGTAGCTTGAATTTTGAATATAATAATCAGAAATATACCGGGCATTTGAAAAACTAGTATTTAAATAATCCTTCGAAACGTTTCCAATAAAATTCAATGGATTTTTCATACTTCTTAATAAACCATTGGTAGCATCGTACGAATTATATGCATAGCTTCCAATTACCCCATGTGCCGATAAACCAAGTGTAAAGCTTTTATAAGCTACCTGTGTATTGATGCCAAATAACATATCCGGAGCAGGCTTTTTATAAAAATATAAATCCTTATCATCTATTTTTCCATCCCGGTTCAAGTCTTCATAAAGGCCTTCAATTGGTTTGCCGGTATTTTGATCATACACCTGTTTGGCTACGTAGAAAAAGTAGGGGCTATATCCTACAAAATGTCTTCCTACTTTAGTGTCGTTAACTGAGCTGGTTGATACACCCTGGAAGTTTAGAATTTTATCGCCAACCAGTTTTGTGATTTTAGAATTATTGTAGGTTACATTAAAGCCAAGATCCCAGGTAATGTTATTTGATTTTACAGGAACCGTATTGATGGTTACTTCAATCCCTTTATTAACCATACTTCCAACATTGGTAGTTAATTCAGAATTAAAATTTCCGCCTGCTGCAACGGGTACCGTACTTAATAAATCCTTGGTATCTTTTTGATAAACATCAACCGATCCAGAAAGTCTGTTATTGAAGAAACCAAAATCTAAGCCGATATTTTTTGTGGTAGTTGTTTCCCATTTAAGATTGGCATCATAAGCCTGAGGGCGGGAGAAACTATAATAGTTATTGCCAAACTGGTATTGTGCTCCGGCATTGGAACTTTGTGAGTACACAGCCAGATAATTGTAATTACCAATCCCATCCTGTTGGCCGGTAATACCCCAGCCAAGCCTTAATTTTAAATCAGAAATTTTGGATGAATTTTTAAATAATTCGTCTTTTAATTTCCAGGCTGCTGCAACCGATGGGAAATATCCTACCCTGTTTTCTTTTGCAAATTTTGAACTGGCATCTCTACGTAAAGATGCAGTAATTAAATATTTATCATTCACCGTAAGGTTCATCCTACCTAAGTAAGATTCTAACCTGTTTTGTGGTTTATCCGTTGCAAAAGTTGGTGCTCCGGGCATTTCAGTTCCATTAGATGAATATCCAGCATAATTATAATTATAACTCGTAAAATCCTGGTAGGTATGCCCAGCCAATACATCCACTTTTGTTTTGATTGCCTTTATGTTTTTTTCGTAAAACAAAGAGGTTTCAATAATGCTGTTATTTTTAAATTGAGCATAATGATCATGCCTACCTTTTGTTGAACTAAACACCTGTGTTACTAATTTTGGATCACGGATATCATCGCCTTTACCAAACGCATTATCCATGCCGTAGTTAACCATCACATGCAAATCGGGAAAGAAATGCAGTTTATAATCTAACTGAATATTTCCAATAAAGCGGTTTACAACCGAGTTGTTATTTCGCAGATATAATAATGATAATGGATTGGGTTGAACCGATCCTCCATTCGTACCAATTGGTTTGCCATCAGATTGCAGCCACTCAAAATAGCCACCATAAACGTTCGTAGCATTTACCGATTGAGTTGGGTCGAAAGATGCTGCCGAACCAACAGCTCCACCATCCGCATAATGATTTTTTGTTTGACTGCCTTTTAAATTAATATTTACAGACAAATGATTCTTAAACAATTTTGGAGATAAATTCAAAGCAGTAGTAAGCCTGTTAAATTTATCGGTTTTTAAAACACCCTCCTGGGTAAGATATCCTGCAGAAACCCTGAATGGCAAAACACCAGCAAGAGCGCCACTTACACTTAAATTATTATCCCATCCAATTGCATCCTGATAAATTAATTTTTGCCAATCTGTATTTGCTTTACCCAATAAATTTTTATAGGTATTGATACCTGATTTAGCTGCATCGGCATTTATAATAGCTCTTACTTCATCGCCATTTAAAACCTTTACGTTTTTGTTTACAGTGCCCACATTTACCTGGCTGTTATAATTAAATTTTACTTTTCCTTTAGTACCTTTTTTTGTGGTGATGATGATTACACCATTACTGGCTCTGGAGCCATACAATGCAGTAGCAGAAGCATCTTTCAAAACACTCATCGATTCAATATCGTTAGGATTGATGGAGTTTAACAAGTTATCATTACCACTTATTCCGTTACTTTCAACCGGTATTCCATCCACTACAATTAATGGATCGTTGCTTGCGTTTAATGAAGCACCACCCCTAATTCGGATTCGGCTGCCACCACCTGCACTACCACCACCCGATGTTATTTGTAAACCGGCAACCTTACCCTGCAATAATTGCTCGGAAGAGTTGATATTTCCTTTTTGGAAATCTTTTGCTGAAACTGATGTAACCGCTCCGGTTAAATCTGATTTTTTACGGGTACCATAAGCAACAACTACAATGTCTGTTAAATCCTGAACAGACTCGGCCAATACAACATCCAGTACCGATCCGTTTATAACAATTTCCTTATTTATATAGGAAACATAACTAAAAGATAAAATTTTGGAATTAGCCGGAACAGTAATTCTGTAAGTACCATCTGTGCCTGATTGGCTGGAAACTTTTGTTCCCTTAACCGTTACCGTTACTCCCTGTAAAGGTAAACCAGTTTTAAAATTGGTAACCTTACCCGAAACCACATTTTGCGCCAAGGATATTACAGACAATAGCGTACATGCAATTGTTAACGCAATCGTTTGTGGTAGCTGTTTGTAAATTTTTAACATGCTGCTTTTCATTTGCATAAATTTTAATGGCCGGCGAAATACTTTCAGAATTGGAGACAGGCAAACAACCGATAAAAAACCAGTAGCAGAAAATCTCAGTAGCAAGTCCGTTAGTACTTCATAAGTCAACCAGTTTGTTTGTATTGAATTGGGTTGTAATGAATGTGTAAAATATACACAATTATAAATCTAATTTTTTAAACAGAAAAAAAAATTGCTGTTTTTATAGTTTCTGAAAAAATAAAGTTGAAAAAAATAAGACAATAAAATAGTGCTTATCGCTGCAATGGATATTGATTTTAAAAGTCGATGCCAACCATTTTTTTCTTTTTCTTCTCATATTTTTCATAATTGAATTTATATAATTTTCCTGGCCGGTGTGGAACATCCTGTTCCATTTCTTTCAGGTCGATTAAAAAATCCATCGCAAAAAATTTCTTTCTAAAATTGCGCCGATCCATTTTTATATCCAATATGGCTTCGTACAAATTTTGCAAATCTCTCAACGAAAATTTTTTGGGCAATAAATTAAATCCCAATGGATGTTCCTGTACTCTTTTTTGTAACTGCTGAAAGCAGTTTTCAAAAATTAATTGATGATCAAAAGCCAGGCTGGTTACACTTTTTACATCGTGCCAATGTAATTCATTTGCAAAAATATTTAGTTTGTGATGTTGCACATTTATCAACGAACAATAGGTTACGGTAACCACTCTGCCTGCAGGATGCCGGTTTACTTTTCCAAATGTATGTACCTGTTCCAGGTAAACATCATTTAAGCCGGTACGCTGTTTTAATATTCGGTATGCTGCTGCATCAATATCTTCAACAGGTAAAACTAAATCGCCTAACAACGACCATTTGCCTGCATATTTTTTCAAGTCACTTCTTATCAGTAATACTTTTAATTTATTTTCATCAAAACCAAAAATTACACAATCAACCGACAAGGCAATCTTATTAGTGCTTTGCACTTCGGTTTGAATTGCCTGTAAAGTTTTTATATGTTTCTTTTGTTGAGACGAATCTTCAATCTTCATAAATTAATTATTGTATTCCGAGATTTAATGGAACTTTTAATTTTTTGTTTGCAACCACCGTAATTTTTGCACCTGCCGAAATAGATTGATTGGTATTTAAAAAACACTCTCCTCCTGTTTGTGTATTAATTATAATTTCTGCGCCACTTGGTAAAACCGCCGGTGGCACTGTGTTATAAAGCCAGTTTGCAGCATTGGTCCAATTGCCGGTTCCAATAAAAGTGTACACATTAGATGATTGGTAAACATACACATGGTATTCGCCTGGTTGCAGTGTAATACTTTGATCGGCAGAACCTACATTAAAGGTAGATCCAGTTGTAGCATTGAATCCTGTGCCTGTACCGTTGCTTGCATAATTATACCAGTTACCCGTGTTTTGAAAATTAACCGTACGGGTTTGAGCTACCACATCGAGGTTGGCAATTACATTTAATTTAAGCCCGTTACTTGCAGGATTGTTAACTCTCAGGCGCTTAAACAATCCGTTGTTATCATAAAAATCAAAATCAAAATTACCGCTGTTAAATACATCGGTATTTGCAGTACGCAGGTTAATCAGTCGAGCGTAGGCATTATATAATTGTACTCTTGCTGGATCGCTCATG
>JANPAP010000601.1:0-2343 GCA_031429975.1 Chitinophagaceae bacterium | reverse complement strand
CGTTTCGGTACCAATCAAATTCCACTTGTTTCCAAAGTTTATCAATTCTGTTTGCTAACAATTTTTCTGTTGCATTTCCATCTTTAAAATATTGACGAACACAAAGCAGGCCTTGAATCATATAAGATGTTTCAACCAAATCGCCGCCATTATCTTTTTGCCCAAAAGGTTTTACTTTTCCGGTTTCGCCATACCACCAATGCGGCCAGGCTCCAAGAAAGCGATCGGCAGTTTCTAAAAAATGTACAATTTTTTCCAGCCGTTGTACACCATCTTCTCTTGAAATAAATTTCCTGTCCATGCCTACAATAATTGCCATTACTCCAAAGCCACTGCCACCGCTTGTTACCACATTTTTATCATTCTCCGGATAAATTCCATCTACATGTATTCGCTCCCTTGCCATGCCACTAACCGGCTCGGCACCATCCCAGAAATAATTAAAGGTTTGCTTTTGTACCAAATTCAACAATGCAGCATCAGCAATTTTATTTTTATTTATCGGGTTAAAAACCAATGTTGCCAACACAGGAAAATGATCGGAGGGATATTTTTTTTGGTAGGAATCGGTAAGGGTTGCAAAATTTTTTACAGTCCATTGTGGTTGATTCGAAATAAAAATATAATCAATACAACTCTCCGGGGTTTTATCAAATTCAAAACCGTTCCAGGTAGCTTCGGGTCCATGTGGCAATAAAATACATAGCAACCGGGCGTTTTGAAAATGGTTGTTTACAAATTGTACCGGGGCTTCATCGGGCTTTGAATTAAAATCGCCGGTAAGAATTACCGGATAATTTTTATTGTTGTTGAATTGCTGAATTTTTTCAGCAATCAATTTTACAGATTCAAGTCTGGCTGTACTGCCCATGTGATCCAGGTGCGTATTGAAAACCCAACACAATTGATTTGTTTTTTTTGATTGAAACAATCCATACGTACAAACTCTTTTATAAGCCGCATCCCAGCCAATGGATACCGAATCGGGTGTAGGCGATAACCAGAATGTGGATTGTTTTACCACCATGAATTTTTCCTTATTATAAAATATACAGGAAAACTCTCCCTCCGATTTTCCATCATCCCGGCCTACACCAATAAAATGATAGCCGGGCATATTTTCCAATAAATATTTCAGTTGATGCGCCTGCACTTCTTGACCTCCAATAAAATCTGCCGCATTATAATTCATCATCGATGCCACTTTATCCTTTCTTGCATCCCAACGATTTTCGCCATCTGCAGCAACATCCAACCGGATATTGTAGCTCATTACTTTAATTTCCTGCTGTGCAAAAACAAGCACATTTAGCATCAACAGTAACAAACTTTGCAATATCATTTTATAAATTACCGACATTCAATTTGTAGTTTTTTATTTTATAAATAAGGCGCTGTAAAACCTAAATTCCGCATACCCGATTTTATTTCGGGGCAGCTGGTCAATAAATTCCAGAGCAATCCTGTTCTGTAATTTTCAATCATAATAATTATCGGTCCCTGATCGATTGCAAGAAAAGAATCGGCAAACCAAGTATCTTTTAATGCAAAGGCATCGGTAAAACCATACTCTTTAAAAATTTTATCACCCAATATATAATAGTAAAATTTCAATGCCTTCATCGATTCGGAAGGGCTGTATGGAAATGATGACAGTGCAGCGGTTGGAGCAATTACACCCACATCATTTGTTGGCGAACTGGCGGTATAACCATTCTGAATATCGCTGGCTGTTAGCCCCCAACAATCCTGGCTGTAACCAAAATAATTATTAGGGTTTGTTCTGCAATAATTATAATTGATGAGGGAATGATTTTTTGTTTGTGTTGTGTAGTTGGCATACACATCATTCAATCCATTGGGATTAATTCCTAAAAAAGAGTAGTGCGAAAAAAACATGGGGCCGCCTTTATCGGGACCTAACGGTAACTGGTAGCCGTAATAGGATGCGCCATTATTAAACCCTGATCCGCCAGCCCAGCCTGCAGTGTATACGGTTGCAGGGATAGCATGTGTGTTGGATGCTGCTGCCAGAATATAAGTTATCAAAGATTCGTTCCAGCCACGAATGGGTAAATTCATTGCCCAAGCTTTTGAAGTACTGTAATGCCAGTATAAAACATTTTGCCCGCCATTTCTAAACCAATCCCATTCTACGCCATTCCATAAAACATTGATATCATTTCGCAGATTGGTTTCAGCTGATCCGGCATCATTAAAATATTGCCGGGCAGTAAGCAAGCCCGCCATTAAAAAAGAAGTTTCCACCAAATCGGCTCCATCATCATTGGGACTGAATGCAATGATGGCGCCGGTACTGCCATTGAGCCAATGCGGAAAAGC
>JANPAP010000600.1:0-1905 GCA_031429975.1 Chitinophagaceae bacterium | reverse complement strand
TTGTGATCCCAAATAATAATTTTTGTATTGATACCGGCTGTTTGAAAAGCCGGGCCCAGATTGTTTTTTACAAAATTGGCCTGATCGGTTGCAGCCATTATCATACTGGGATTATTGCCGCCGTGTTGTGGTTCATTTTGTAAGGTTATGGCATCCACTGTAATGCCTTTTTCTTTCATTGCCTTAATATATTTTACAAAATAGTTGGCATATACCGGGTAGTATTGTGGCAACAAAGATCCTCCCATCGAGTTAGCATTATCTTTCATCCAAACCGGCGGGCTCCAGGGCGAACCCAATATTTTTATTGATGGATTGATGCGTAAAATTTCTTGCAGCAAGGGAATAAGATCAACCGTATCGGCAGCCAAACTAAAGTTATTAAGATTGACATCCGTTTGCCCGGCCGGCAAATCATTGTAACTAAAAACGGTTTGGCTTAAATCGCTTGCCCCAATGCTGATTCGTAAATAACTAATGCCAATGGCATTGCTTGTATTTGCAAAAAGCTCCTGCAATAAAGCGGATTTTGTTGCAGGATTTAAACGGTTTATCAGGTAAGCACTGCCGCCTGTAAGTGTATATCCAAACCCATCAACCGTTTGAAAAGTTTGGGTACTGTCTACCTCAATTACAGGATTTGTATTGCTGACCGAAGAAAATAAAATGGCTGTTTGCTGTTCTAATAATTTTGATTGATTGGCGGTTGTAATCCAATAATCCATTGCTGCATCTGGCACAACAATAACAGGATTATTTGTGGAACTATTTTTTGAACAGGCACATGCAAATAATAAACTTACCAATCCAATTCCTGCAAAAGAATTTACAATATTTTGATGCCGCATTTTTTTTAAAATTTAAATATTGTTATAAAAGTTTGAAGCCTGCCTCTTTTACATCCCTGCTGTTGCCGCCAATAAATATTTTAAAATCGCCGGGCTCTGCGGCAAATTTTAAATGGTTGTTATAATATTTTAAGTCGTTTTCGGTAATGGTAAATTGTACCGTTTTTGATGCTCCGGCTTTCAATTCAATTTTTTGAAATCCTTTCAATTCCTTTACAGGCCTGCTGTTGCTGCCAACCAAATCCTGAATATACATTTGTACCACTTCTTTTCCATCCCGGTTGCCGGTGTTGGTAATTGTTATGCTTGCAGTAATTTTTTGTTTGGAGGTTATAGCGGTTGAGCTTAACAGGATATCGCTGTATTTAAAATCGGTATAACTTAATCCGTATCCAAAAGGATACACCGGATCATTGCTGACATCTAAATAATTGCTGCGAAATTTTTCAAACCATTTTCCTTCTGGAAGTGGGCGGCCCGTATTTTTATGGTTGTAGTACAAAGGAATTTGTCCAACATTTTGTGGCCAGGTAGTACTTAATTTTCCCGAAGGATTTACATCTCCAAACAATACATCAGCAATGGCTAAACCTGCTTCGCTGCCGCCAAACCATACATTTAAAATGGCCGGTACATTTTCATTTTCCCATTTAATGGTTAAAGGCCTTCCGGTAAATAAAACCAACACAACGGGTTTGCCGGTTTTTAATAATGCCTTCAATAAATCTTTTTGTACTTCGGGTATATCCAGATTTGAACGACTGGAAGATTCACCCGTCATCTCTGCCGATTCACCCAATGCAGCTAGAATTACATCTGCATTTTTAGATACCTCCAAAGCCTCTTGAATAATTTCTGATGCTGGTCTCTTATCTCTTCCCAATGCTTTACCAAACATGCCGGCCCTTTCTTCAAAAGCGAAGTCCGCATCTAGGTTAGATCCTTTTGCATACACAAATTTTACCTGATCGCCGGCAACGGTTTTTAATCCCTGCAGCAAAGAAGTTGCTTTTGAAAAGTTGGCGGCCACACTCCAGGTGCCCGGCATATTTTCTTT
>JANPAP010000599.1:0-3625 GCA_031429975.1 Chitinophagaceae bacterium | reverse complement strand
ACATCAAATCTTCTCAACATGTTTCAACAAATAAAAGGCATGGTAAAGCAATTAACCAAAATTGCTGACAGCGATGGAGCCGAAGGTTTATTAAATCAACTACCGAAATTGTTTCCCAACCAGGTTACTTTTTCAACCAGTTTCAGTAACGAAGATCAAGTAATAACTCATAAAATTTTAGCTGCAAAAATTCCTGTAAGCCTGTTTACATTAGATACCGGTAGGCTGTTTGCAGAAACTTATTCAGTTTGGGAAGCCACCAATTCTAAATATCAAACCAAAATAAAAGCCTACTACCCTTCACAATCCCTGTTACAGGAATTTGTTGCAACCAACGGCCCCAATGCATTTTACGAATCGGTTGACAACCGTAAAACCTGCTGTCATATTCGTAAGGTAGAACCCTTGAAAAAGGCGCTAAAAAATAATGCAGTTTGGATTACCGGTTTAAGAGCAGCACAGTCCAACAACCGGCACGATATGCCCATGGTTGAATGGGACGAAACAAACCACCTCATAAAATTTCATCCACTGTTGCATTGGACAACAGAAGAAGTAAACCAATTTATAAGCAACCATAAAATTCCCTACAACCCTTTACACGACCGAGGTTTTGTTAGCATTGGCTGTGCCCCCTGTACTCGTGCCATTAAACCTGGAGAAGATTTTAGGGCAGGGCGCTGGTGGTGGGAAAACAATACCAGTAAGGAATGTGGCTTGCATGTACATCAACTAAAATCTTAATTAACAGAATTAATATCATCAACATGAGCAAATATCATCTGGATTATTTAGAACAACTGGAATCGGAAGCAATACACATTTTTAGAGAAGTAGCCGGACAGTTTGAAAAACCTGCACTATTATTTTCCGGTGGAAAGGATTCTATTACTATGGTACATCTGGCACTTAAAGCCTTTCGGCCGGGCAGGTTACCGTTTCCGTTAGTACATATTGATACGGGACATAATTTTAAAGAGGCCCTTGATTTCAGGGATTACCTGGTAAATAAAATTGGTGAAAAACTGATTGTTCGAAAAGTTGAAGATACCATCAAAGAAAAAAATCTTACCGAACAAAAAGGAAAATTTGCCAGCCGAAATGCGTTGCAAACCTATACCCTGCTGGATATTATTGAGGAATTTAAATTTGATGCCTTGATTGGCGGGGCAAGAAGAGATGAAGAAAAAGCAAGAGCCAAGGAAAGAATATTTTCTGTAAGGGATGAATTCGGGCAATGGAATCCCAAATTACAAAGGCCCGAATTATGGAATATTTATAACGGTAAAATTCATAAAGGCGAAAACGTGAGGGCCTTCCCAATCAGCAATTGGACGGAATTGGATATCTGGAATTATATAAAAAGAGAACAGATAGAATTGCCTTCTATTTACTTTGCCCACAACCGGGAAATGATACAACATGAAGGGCAACTGATTGCAGTTTCTGATTTTTTTCAATCGGAGAGCACAGATATCATTGTTCAAAAACAAGTTCGTTACCGCACAGTTGGTGATATGACTTGTACAGCAGCTGTTGAATCTTCTGCATCAACCATTGATGATATCATTAAAGAAATCATAGCCACAAAAACAAGTGAAAGAGGCGAAACAAGAATTGATGACCGGGTTTCGGAAGCCGCAATGGAAGACCGCAAGAAGAACGGCTATTTTTAAAATCAATATTTCTTTCAACAAAAAAACTATTTACAGCATGGATATTTTACGTTTTATAACAGCAGGAAGTGTGGATGATGGCAAGAGCACATTAATTGGCCGTTTATTGTACGATAGCAAGGCGATTTTAATTGATCAGCTGGAAGCTATTGAAAAACACAGTAAAAATAAAGCAGCAGGCGAAATTGATTTGGCTTTATTAACGGATGGTTTACGTGCCGAAAGAGAACAGGGTATTACCATTGATGTGGCATATAAATATTTTTCAACCGCAAAAAGAAAATTCATTATTGCCGATGCACCGGGCCATATCCAATATACCCGTAACATGGTTACAGGTGCCTCAAATGCAGCGCTGGCCATTATTTTGGTAGATGCCAGAAATGGTGTGGTAGAACAAACCCGCCGGCATTCCATCATTACATCGCTGTTAAAAATTCCGCATGTGGTGGTAGCCATCAACAAAATGGATATGGTAAATTATTCGCAGGATGTGTATAATAATATTGTAATCGATTACCAGGAAGTGGCCAATTCACTGGGATTAAAAGATGTAAAATATATTCCCATCAGTGCATTGAATGGAGATAATATTGTTGACAAATCAGAAAAACTTTCCTGGTTTGAAGGCGAATCTTTATTACATTATTTAGAAAATATCCAACTTGATTATGATGTCAATCTGGAAGAACCTCGTTTTTCTGTTCAATACGTTATCAGGCCACAGGCCGAGGAACTACACGACTACAGGGGTTATGCCGGTAAACTGATTAGTGGCATTTTAAAGAAAGGCGATGAGGTTGTTGTGCTTCCTTCAGGAATTGAAAGCCGCATAAAAAAAATTGAAATTGCCGCTGCCGAAATTGATGAAGTATTTGCATTACAAAGCGTGGTACTGCACCTAGAAGATAATGTTGATGTTAGCCGTGGAGACATGATCGTTCATAAAAATAATCAACCAACCACCGAACAGGAGTTTGATGTTTTATTATGCTGGATGGATAACAAACCGCTGGTGCCGGGTAATAAATATTTACTGCAAATCAACAGCCGGGTTGTACGTGCCGTAGTTAAAAACATAGAATACAAACTGGATGTAAATACACTTCAAAAAAATTATTCAATAGAAAATGCAGTTTTTAATGACATTATAAAAGCAACCATTAAAACAGCCTCTCCCATTGCATTTGATAAGTACAGCGAGATCAGACAGAACGGAAGTGCCATACTGATTGATGAAACAAGTTGTGTTACCGTTGCTGCTTGTATGATTCAATAAACACCAAAAATTTTTATTCCTATTCCCTATCAATTAAGTAGACTTTTAAAATATTATCAATGAAAAAAGGCAAATTGATTATTGCAGCTGCAGGCCCCGGAGACCCGGATTTGATTACCGTAAAAACAGCTAATTATTTACAATTGGCCAACGTGGTTTTAACTGACAGGTTGGTAAGCGATGAAATATTAAAGCGCTATGTAAACACTAAGGCACAAATTATTTATGTTGGCAAACAATGCCGGCGTGGGGTATCTACTCCTCAACAAACCATTAACGAATTAATAGTTCGGTATTGCATTTCCGACAACCTGGTTGTTAGGTTAAAGGGTGGAGATGTTTCTATTTTTTCAAATATACTCGATGAGCTGGAAACCCTTGTTCAGCATAATATTCCTTATGAAATCATCCCCGGCGTAACCGCCGCATTGGGAGCCGCAGCCTATGCAGGAATTCCGCTTACGGCAAGAGGATATGCCACTGCAGTGAGGTTGCTCACTTTTTATAAATCGGATATTGTTACCGATGCTTATTGGAAAGAGCTGGCCAACACAGATGATACACTGGTATTTTATATGAGTAGTGAAACCTTAGATCAAGTGGTAGAAAAACTTACTTCTAATAAAATAAATGCAGATAAATATTTAGCAGTGATAGAGCAGGCTACTAC
>JANPAP010000598.1:0-3405 GCA_031429975.1 Chitinophagaceae bacterium | reverse complement strand
GCAAAAGTATTTGCTGGTGATTCGTCAAGATATTGGTAATCGAGTGTCCTTATATCATGCCCATCTCTGGTCTGTCTTAATCGATATTGACTTCCGGCTGGAGCGCCAGCCTGAAAATCAGTTACAATAGTTTGATCACCGCTATATCTTGTATTGGCTACTCCATTTGCATTGCCATGTTTAATAATATTGTCTTTCAATATTAATTTGCCATTTTCTGCATTAATATAAACATAGGCCCGGTCTAAAGGCTTCACTGCATAAATTTCAAACTTATAGGCCAGTGTCATTTTAAAATTATTGGTAAAGTCAGCAATTATCAGCAATTCTCCTTCTGGTATTGGAACAAGGTTTGGGGCCGATTGCCAGGCATAAACTTCGGCTGGGATAACTTGCAAAGCGAAGCCTCTGGCTGCTTCCATTGATATTGTTGGAGAAATTCTAAAATCATTTTCAACCGGATAAAATTCCATCTGCAACATGGTTGTGTTGCCATTTTTTGCTGTAGCATTTATAATTCCATGCTCAACTTTAAGCCCTTTATACATTTGTTGAAATTTTTGAACTTCAAAAATGCCCAATTTTACAGGGTTATCTTTTACAATCAATGCATCTGTATTGGCTCTTAATTTTAAGTTAGTATTTAACCAGGAGTTTATATTGTTAATTGGTAAACTGGCATTTCTACTTAATAAAATAGCGGCCTGCGATTGTATTGTTTTATCAATTTTAAAATCTTCAATTAAGGTTGAGTTTGATAAAATTAAATCTTCTTTTAATTTTTGTACCGATGGTTGTGCTGCTGCTTTTACTGTACAAACAAATAAAAATAAAAATGTAAGTTTAGTTACTGTTCGCATAAATGTAGATTTTGAATATTGTTAGGCAATTTTTTAAATTATACTGAATGTATCTTAATGTTGACATTAAAGTTATCAATACTTTAAATAAAAATCTATTTTATGCTTTATTGATATTAAATTTTTGAAACTTATTTTTGCTGCTATGGATATTCATTGTTCCGAAAAGGAATTAGCAATTTTTAATAAGATAGCTGCAGCAGCTTCTGAATTAAACCTGCCCTGTTACCTAATTGGTGGGTTTGTTAGAGATAAAATTATTGGGAGGCCTACAAAAGATATTGATATTGTTTGTACGGGAGATGGTATTGCACTTGCGGAAAAAGTGGCTGCGAAATTTCATCCGAAACCATTTGTAAATTTTTTTAAAAATTTTGGTACGGCACAAATAAAAACCGAAGATTTTGAAATTGAATTTGTAGGTGCCCGGAAAGAAAGTTACCAGCAACACAGCCGCAAACCCGATGTTGCATCCGGTACTTTGGAAGATGATCAGAACAGAAGAGATTTTACCATTAATGCAATGGCCATCAGTTTAAATAAAATTGACTTTGGCAAATTGGTTGATCCTTTTAATGGATTAAAAGATATTGAAGCAAAAATTATTCAAACACCTTTAGAACCTTCCAGAACATTTAGCGATGATCCCTTAAGGATGTTAAGAGCTATCCGTTTTGCAACGCAATTAAAATTCACCATCAATCCCGAAACATTTACGGCAATCACTGCAAATGCAAATCGTTTAAAAATTGTAAGTGGCGAAAGAATAGCCGATGAACTGAATAAAATTTTAATGACGGATAAGCCTTCGGTTGGTTTTGATTTATTATACAAATCGGGATTGTTGAAATTGATATTTCCTCAAATGGTTGCCCTTGTCGGTGCAGAATATATTGATGGAAAAGGGCATAAAGATAATTTTTATCATACCCTGCAGGTGGTTGATAATATTTGCGAAACTTCCAACGATTTGTGGTTACGTTGGGCAGCCGTATTGCATGATATTGCAAAACCAGTTACTAAAAAATTTGAAGATGGCCATGGCTGGACCTTTCATGGGCATGAAGTGGTTGGTGGCAAAATGGTGCCTAAAATATTTGCTCAATTAAAGTTGCCGCAAAATGAAAAAATTAAATTTGTACGAAAGTTGGTTGAGTTGCATCTGCGGCCCATTAGCCTTACAAAAGAAAATATTACCGACTCTGCCATACGCAGATTATTGTTTGATGCCGGCGAAGATATTGATGCATTGATGCTTTTATGCAATGCAGATATCACCTCAAAAAATAAACAAAAAGTAAAACGATATTTAGAAAATTTTGAAATGGTGCAGCAACGTTGTGCCGAAGTGGAAGAGAAAGACCAGTTGAGAAATTGGCAACCACCCATTACCGGAGAATTGATTATGCAAACTTTTAATTTGCCTCCCGGAAAAAAAGTTGGTGATATAAAATCAGCCATTCGTGATGCCATTTTGGATGGTGTTATACCGGGTAATTATGAGGCTGCATACAAGTTTATGTTTGATAAAGCAAAGGAGTTGGGGGTTGTAATTTGATTTTTGTAACAAATCCAATATCGTTCAATTATATATTTCTCGTTCATTATTCTTAATTTCGTCTTATGGCTATTTTACGTTTTAGAATTTATTGGGAAGAAGATGACAGTGTTTACCGTGATGTGGTAATTCGACATTCACAAAATTTTGAAGACCTGCATAACAGCATTTTAAAAAGTTATGAGTTTGATAATAAACACAAGGCTACCTTTTATAAAAGTAACGATAACTGGCTTAGAGGCCGGGAAATTTCGCTGGAAAAGTATGAAGAAGTTAGTTATAAAGTAGAGCCGTTAATTATGGCGGATACTACTTTGGGCTCTGAAATAAAAGATCCCAACCAGAAATTTATTTATGTGTATGATTTTAATAAATTCTGGACGTATAAGGTAGAATTAATTCAGGTTGATAAAGAAGAAAATAAAAAAACTACTTATCCAAGTTGTATAAGAACCGAGGGGATAGCTCCATCGCAATATGGCACAAAAGGTATAGTAGATAGCCGCCTGGCTGAGATTGAAGAAAAATACGATTTAACCGCAGCATCCATGCTGGAAGGGTTTAGCGAAGAAGATGAAGAAGGTAATGTTACCCAAAGTGAAGAAGAAAGCGGAGCTGAAGAAGCTGGAGAAGATTTTTAATTTGAAACGGCTCTTAATAAGCCATTCAAACCATCATGAATAAAACTTGCATTGTAATTGTTGGGCCTACAGCTGTTGGTAAAACCAGTATCGCAATACAACTTGCCCAATATTTTAATACCGAAATCATTTCATGCGATAGCCGCCAATGTTACCAAGAACTCAATATTGGAGTTGCAAAACCTTCCGCTAAAGAATTGGCTTTGGTGCCACATCATTTTATAAATTCGCATTCCATTCACGAAGAAGTTAATGCTGCTGCTTTTGAAAAATATGCATTGGAAAAAGTAACGCAAATTTTTAAGCAGCAAACTATTGCTGTAATGGTTGGTGGTACTGGTTTGTA
>JANPAP010000597.1:0-1886 GCA_031429975.1 Chitinophagaceae bacterium | reverse complement strand
TATAAAATATACTGATTGTGATGGGCTGTCTTTAAATTTGCAGGATGGAAATGAATCAACATATTGAGTTGTCGGCGTTGGATCCGGATACAACTGTAGCCAATATCCAAACGAACTGTGATGCCGCAATGCAATATCACTTTGCGGCTGTTTGTGTGCCGCCATTATTTGTAAAAAAAGCTAAAGAAATATTAAAAAATAGCCCGGTAAAAGTTGCCACCGTAATTGGTTTCCCATTTGGTTACTCGGCAGTAGAAGCTAAAATTGCCGAAACTGTTTTGGCAATTATTGATGCGGTTGATGAACTAAATGTTGTAATCAATATCAGCGCAATTAAAAATAACGACTGGCAATATCTGGCAAATGAAATCAATCATATTTTGCCAATTGTAAATAGCAACAACAAGATTTTAAAAATAAATATCGAAGCTGGGTTACTAACCGATGATGAAATTATTAAGAGTTGCGACTTATATGGCATAGCCGGGGTGCATTTTATTGAAACCGCTACCGGCTTTGCTGGTTCGGCGCCAAGCTTGCACCAGATACAATTAATTAGGAAACATTTGGCTGATGCCATACAAATTAAAGCCGGCGCAGGACTTATTAATTATACTTTTGCAATGCAATTAATTGCAGCAGGCGTTAACAGAATTGGTACAACAAACGGTATAAGAATTTTAGAAGAAATGAACCAACTGAATTAATCAGGAACGGTTTTTGAAAGTATATAAATTATGAACAGATTTTTTATAGTAGTGTTTTTTTGCAGTTTTGGGTTTGTAGTAAATGCCCAAACCTCTGTAACTGATTCTGTAATTACAGGAAAAGTAACCATCATTAAAGATAGCCGCCTTGATGATTTGGTGATAAAAGAAGCCGCATTTAATGAAGCAATTGCGTTGGCGCCCAAAACTTCTAAAGGATACCGATTAATGGTTTTGAATAGTAATAACAGAGATTTATCCATGCAAATCCGGTCGCAGTTATTGCAGCGGTATCCCGATGAAAAATTGTACATGAGTTTTCAATCGCCGTATGTAAAATTAAAAATGGGCAATTTTGTATCGAAGGACGAGGCTGAAAATATTAAAAAGGACATTATTAAAAACATAAAAATCACCTCCAAAATTTATATTCTTAGCGAAACCATTGAATTAAAACCTGAAAATGAAATGGCGGTTCCAATTAAATAGCAGAACTTAGTTTTATTAAAAACAATACTCCAAAAGTTTACAAAACTATTTTCAGTGAGTGAAAACATCCAACTGCAGATTAAAAAACTGGCCAATAAATATGCCGGTGAAATTATCGATATCCGCCATCATCTTCATGCCAATCCCGAATTGAGTTATGTGGAATTTGAAACATCTAAATTTATTCAGCAAAAATTAACCGACTATAATATTCCTTTTGAAGTAAAAGCCGGAACGGGTGTAATTGGTTTAATAAAAGGAAAAAATCCTGATAAAAAAGTTATTGCATTAAGGGCAGATATGGATGCATTGCCCATTGAAGAACAAAATAATATTCCTTACAAATCAACAAGGCCGGGTATTATGCATGCCTGCGGACACGATGTACATACGAGCTGCTTGTTGGGAGCTGCAAAAATTTTAAGCGAATTAAAAGATGAATGGGAAGGTACCGTAAAACTTATTTTTCAACCCGGCGAAGAAAAACTTCCGGGCGGCGCGTCTATGATGATAAAAGAAGGCGTGCTTGAAAATCCGAAACCTTCACATATTCTTGCACAGCATGTGACCAATTTATTTCCTGCGGGTAAAGTGGGATTTAGAAGTGGTTTGTACATGGCCTCGGCAGACGAACTTTATTTGAGCGTCAAAGGAAAAGGCGGTCATGCAGCGCTTCCTGATAATTATATC
>JANPAP010000596.1:0-3697 GCA_031429975.1 Chitinophagaceae bacterium | reverse complement strand
AGAGGAAATAAAAATACCAACTTAAGAGAAAGTACTTTCCGTATCAGCTTTGGTTTTTCTTTAAGCGATTTATGGTTCAACAGATCGAAATATTATTAAGCAACGCAACTCTATGACCCCTGATTCTATCAACATAAAATTTTTTGCAGCCCTTGTTAGCGGCTGCATTTTTTTTAGCAGTTGCGAAAATAAACTGGCAGATGTGCAGGGCATAAATACCAAATCAATTGGTAAGGATGTTGCTAAAAATGTGGTGATCCGATATTCGGTAAACGGCATTAAAAAATCGGTACTTACAAGCCCTTTAATGTACCGGGTGCTGGACACCAGTTCTTATGTTGAATTTCCAAAAACGATTCATGTTGATTTTTATAATGAACATACCGATAGCCTGGAAAGCAGGCTGGACGCTAAATACGCCAAGTACAAGGATAACCAGAGCCAGGTGTTTTTAAAGGATAGTGTAAAGCTGATAAATATTTATGGCGATACATTGTATTGTGATGAACTGTATTGGGACCGATCAAAAACCAACCAGGAATTTTATACTGATAAGCCGGTAAGGATTAGAACAAAATTGCAAATTATTGATGGCATTGGTATGGATGCCCGTCAGGATTTTAAAGAATGGCATATTATTAAACCAATCGGATTTATAAAAGTACCCGACTCCGAATTTCCTAATTAGGGAAATTTAATTTTACAACAAGTTCCCTTTTTAATTGTTACTGTAACTTAGGGCAAAATGAAAAAACATAAAAGTGTTGCAGTTGAAAAAAAATAAGGAAACAATAATTATTTATGGCATTCCCAATTGCGATACCATCAAAAAAACATTGGGTTGGTTTACAAAAAATAAAATTGAATTTGTATTTCACGATTATAAAAAATCGGGCATCAGCAAAGAAAAATTAATTGCATGGTGCAAACTTGCAGGCTGGGAAACAGTGTTGAATAAAAAAAGCAGCACCTGGCGAAATCTGGAAAAACAAGAGCAGGAAATAATCAGCAATCAAACAAAAGCAATTGCATTGATGCAACATCAAAACAGTATTATCAAAAGGCCCGTGATAGAAATAGGAGATAAAATATTGGTAGGTTTTGATGAGAACATTTTTATTGATACTTTTAAATAAACACTAAAAATTTTAAATTATGAAACGCAACGCAACAGCAGTATGGAACGGCACTGGTAAAGAAGGTACCGGACATGTAACTACACAAAGTTCTGTATTAGATAAATCTCAATATTCGTATAGCAGCCGTTTTGAAAATGGCATTGGAACCAATCCGGAAGAATTGGTGGCTGCAGCACACGCCGGATGTTTTAGTATGAAACTGAGTTTTATTTTAAATGCAGCAGGATTTACTGCAGATGAAATAAAAACAACCTGTGAAATAACTTTAGCGGATGGTGCTATTACCGAATCGCATTTAAATGTTACTGCTTCTGTTCCCGGCATTAATAAGGAGCAGTTTGATGCAGCAGTGCTTGATGCAAAAACCAACTGCCCCATTTCAAAATTATTAAAAACCAACATTACCCACGAAGCGGTATTGTCTTAATTTTTATTGAAATAATTTTTATAAAAGCTTCTGAAAAATCAGGAGCTTTTGTTGTTTTATTCCGAAATTAAAATGCTGCTGTCATTCAAAAAAAATTATTTGGATGATGGCAATTTTCTTTTATTTAAATTTGTTACATGTCATTTAAAAACAAAACCGTAATCATTACCGGTGCTTCAAGAGGCATTGGTAAAGCCATTGGCTTGCGTCTTGCTGCAGAAGGCGCCAATATAGTTATCGCATCAAAAAGTGTGGAAGAAAATCCCAAATTGGGTGGCACCATTTTTACGGCAGCAGCCGAAATGGAAGCCGCTGGGGGCAAGGCTTTGGCGGTACAATGCGATATCCGTTTTGAAGACCAGATTGACAATGTAGTAAGGCTTGCTGTTGAAAAATTTGGCGGCATTGATATTTTAATCAACAACGCATCGGCCATCAATTTAACGCCTACCGAGCAAACAGAACCCAAGCGTTTTGATTTGATGTACGACATTAATGTGAGAGGAACTTTTATGATGAGCCGGGCCTGTATTCCTTATTTAAAAAAAGGAACCAATGCCCATATCCTTAATTTATCTCCCACAATAAATATGGATTTAAAATGGTTCCAAAACCATCTTGCCTACACTATTAGTAAATACAATATGAGTATGATTGCGCTTGGCCTGTCGGCGGAATTAAAAAAATACAATGTTGCTGCCAACGCTTTATGGCCACGTACCACCATTGCCACTGCAGCCGTAAATAATTTATTGGGCGGCGAAATGCTGATGAAGATGAGCCGTACCGTAGATATTATTGCAGATGCTGCTTATTTTATTTTATCAAAACCCTCAACCGAATGCACCGGCAATACCTTTATTGATGAAGATGTTTTGGCTGCCGAAGGTATTACCAATCTGGAAAAGTATTCAGTGGTACCAGGTGCTCAGTTGTACAAAGATTTGTTTGTGTAGGCACTTTGTTAAAAAATTTCTAATAAATTTTTTGTTTGATGAACGGTAACATTTAGTCGCTGTGTACGTTTAGTTTCGTAGAAAGAAATTGGTCCCTCAATTTTTTAAACCAAACCAAATTGTATCAACATGTCCAGTTTTAAAATTGGCCTAGCCTGTTTATTAATGTTTTTTTTTACAACAACATTTAGTCAAACAATAAAAAAAGAATTATCCATAACAAGGATAAAAAGCACCCTTAAAATTGATGGCGTTTTGGATGAAGCAGTTTGGAAGCAAACACCCGTTGCCGATAAATTTATGATGCTGAGGCCGGTTCCCAACCGCCCCGAAAATATTGACAATGCATCGCAGGTTTATTTATTGTACGATGATGAAGGACTTTATGTGGGTGGCTATTTTCACGAAAAAAATAAAGACAGTATCGCATCCGAATTGGTAGGCAGGGATGGATTTGGTAACAATGATTTTGCCGGAATTATTTTTGATACCTACAACGATAAATTAAATGGTTTCGAATATTTTGTAACTCCTTTGGGCGAACAGTTTGATGCAAAAGTATCGCCCAATACCAATGGCAACAGCGAAGATTTTAGCTGGAATGCCGTTTGGCAAAGTGCCTCAAAAATAAATGCAGATGGCTGGAGCTTTGAAATGTTTATTCCTTATTCTGCCATCCGTTTTGGAAAGAAAAAAGTGCAGGACTGGGGTTTGAATATTGTACGCCGCCGGCAAAAAAGCGGTGAACAATCTTTTTGGAATCCGATAGAACCAACTGTAAATGGTTTTCTTACGCAAGAAGGCATGCTAAAGGGTTTGGAAGATATCAAGCCACCGTTAAGGCTGCAGTTTACGCCCTATTTTTCTTCTTATGTAAATCATGATAATCTTGCTGAAGCAGGTACCAATAAAACATCTACATCTATAAATGGTGGCGTTGATGTAAAGTATGGAATTAACCAGGCGTTTACGTTGGATATGACCCTGGTGCCGGACTTTGGACAGGCGCAAAGCGATAACCGGGTTTTAAATCTTAGCCCGTTTGAACAACGCTTTAATGAAAACAGAACCTTCTTTACCGAAGGCACCGAACTGTTTAGCAAAGGCAATCTTTTTTACAGTCGCCGCATTGGCGGAAGGCCGCTGCACTATCATGATGTGAATGGCCAATTGGG
>JANPAP010000595.1:0-1526 GCA_031429975.1 Chitinophagaceae bacterium | reverse complement strand
TTCCACCATTACTTCGGCCTATTTACCCAATGATAATACAGAGTTCTTTACCGGTTCTCTTAATTTGATTGATTGGTTAAGGCAATTTGTACCGCCCAATACCAAAGATGTAGATGAGGATTTTATCCGGGGATTTTTAGGTAAAATGTTATTTAGTGGCGATGAAATTTTAAAGCAAACCAATGTACTGAGTGGTGGAGAGAAAGTTCGTTGCATGGTAAGTAAAATGATGCTGCAAAATCCTAATCTGGTAATACTGGATGAACCAACCAACCACCTTGATTTGGAGAGTATCACCTCGTTTAATGATGGTATGATAAATATTCCGGGGATTGTTTTATTTACAACGCATGACCATCAGTTTATGCAAACAGTGGCCAACCGGATAATTGAAATTACACCAAAGGGAATGATTGATCGCCTGATGACGTACGATGAATACCTGGAAGATGCAAGGGTAAAAGAGTTAAAGGAAGAGTTATATAATTAACACATTTTTGTTGTCTGGCATGGTATTTACATAATTATTTTGAACCAAAAAAATGATTATGAAAAAGAAATTAATGCTAGGTAGTTTGGTTATGCTATTCGGTATATTAACAGCAACCGCACAAAAAAGAAGTTCAAGTTATTCTTCTCAAAGCTATACCACAGCATTAGGTGTAAAGTTTTATCCAGGAGCAATTAGTCTTAAGCATTTTGTAAATAAAAATAATGCGCTGGAAGGCCTGGGTTATTTTTGGGAAAAGGGTTTTCGTATTACCGGTCTTTATGAAATACATGGTGATATTAATGGTGCCCCAGGATTGAAATGGTACATTGGACCCGGAGCCCATGTTGGAGTTTACAACACTAAATATGGTGGTCAATCTTCTGTAGGTATTGATGGTGTGTTAGGACTTGATTATAAATTCAACGGAGCTCCAATAAATATGTCAATCGACTGGCAGCCTTCATTTGAATTTGGAAACCAAAATGGCAATGGTTTTTCGGGTAATTGGGGTGGATTTGCAATTAGATATACCTTTTAATAGTTTTCAAGTATTTTATGATTCTAAAAAAATCTCAGCAATATTTTGCTGAGATTTTTTTTTGAGGATTACCCTATTTTCATTTGGGTTATATTTACTTTTTTTATTCAGATGAGGAAATTTATTATTACTGTTATCGATTTTTTTTATCCGCTTTTTAAAAAATTAATGCCACTGCAAACTTTTCAATATGCAGCTTGTGGTGGTGGAAATGTGTTGCTGGATATTAGCCTTTATTTTATCAGCTATAATTTTATTTTTAAAAAACAAGATTTTCATCTTGGATTTATTGCCTTCAAACCGCATATCGCTGCATTATTAATTTCATTGTTTATTACAATTCCGGTTGGATTCTTTCTGTCAAAATATGTAGTTTGGACCAATTCGGCAGTAAGGGGGCGTATACAATTAATCAGGTACCTGATGATTGTGTTTACTAATATCCTCCTCAACTATCTTTTTATAAAAACTTTTGTAGAGTATTTTCATATTTAT
>JANPAP010000594.1:0-14155 GCA_031429975.1 Chitinophagaceae bacterium | reverse complement strand
CAATTTAAGGCTACTAATAAAGCGGTGGAATTGGGTACTCAGGGTAATTTATATTTACAAAATGTTGGCAGCACCGATAGCAAATTAGGAGAAGTAAATGTGCAATTATCCAATTTAGATCAACTCGAAAAATTTGTTTCTTCAAGTAATAACAATGTGGGAATTTTACCATCTGCAATTGGCGTTAACGACCCCACCCTTACTCAACTAATGACCAATCTGAATACCTCTCAGATGGAATATGAAAAACTAAAGAAAACAGTAGCTGAAAATAACCCCATTTTACTTTCCTTAAGCGAACAAATAAATAAAATTAAACCGAATATTCTTTCCAATATTCAAACACAAAGGCGCAATCTGGTAGCAAGTAAAAATAACTTATCCTCTACCAGTGGAAAGTATAATTCCATGCTGAATTATATTCCACAAAAAGAAAGAGAATTATTGGAAATTAGTCGTGACTTAAATATTAAAAGCGGCATTTATTCATTTTTGCTTCAAAAAAGAGAAGAAAGTGAGCTTTCCTATACCTCAACCAATGCGGATAGCAAGGTCATTAATTTTGCCCAAGCCGGTAGAGAACCGATAAGCCCAAAAAGAACAATGATTTATTTTGCTGCACTAATTATTGGGTTCATTTGCCCAATATTGATTGTAACAGGTAAAGAATTGCTTACTAATAAAATTTTATACCGTAAAGAAATTGAAGACCTAACCAGTATACCCATCATTGGTGAAATTGTTCATAATAAATCAAACAAATCGTTGGTAATTGAACCAGGTAAGCGTTCGTTTATTGCAGAAGAATTTAGAAAAATAAGGGTTTCCTTACTTTTTTTAGGCATTGATAGTTATCATAAAAAGATTTTGGTAACCTCCAGCATTTCTGGCGAAGGCAAAAGCTTTATTGCCGCAAACCTTGCGGTAAGCCTTGCCATGACAGGAAAAAAAGTACTTTTAATTGATCTGGATTTACACAATCCTTCTCTGGGTAAATTATTTGGCATACCAACTGAAGAAAAAGGCATTAGTGATTATTTACTGGGAGAATGTAAGCCAGATGAAATTATAAGGCAAGTTCCGGAGCATGATAATTTGAGTTTTATACCTTCGGGAGGGTTGCACACTACTCCATCGGAGTTATTAGAAAATGGTGAAATTCAAAAATATATTGCTTATCTCGAAACGGTATTCGACCTTATTGTAATTGATACTGCTCCCATTGTTTTAGTAACGGATGCTTATCATTTATCTTCGCTTGCCGATGCAACTTTATACGTAATTCGCCACAAATACACGCCTAAATTACTAGTTAAGCGTATTGATGAAAACAATAAAATTAATACCTTAAAAAACCCGGCTATCATATTCAATGGAGTAAAAACCAGAGGCTTTTTAGAGAACAATTATGGGTATGGTTACGACTATGTTTATGGCGCTAACCAAAAAATAACTAAGGGAACCAAAATAAAGTAGTATTTTAGTCCCCCCAATAACAATTTATCCCTTCCCCGAAAACTAAGTGCTTTATCCAATTGGCCAAAACAGCCAAGAATAAATCTATTGAAAAATTGCATCTTTTTTAATCACTAAAGGATTTAAAATGAATAAAAATTGGTATGCAGTTTATACTAAATCGTTATGCGAAAAAAAGGTTGCTGCCCTTTTATCAAAGAAGAGGATTGAAAATTTTCACCCTCAAAATCGCATTAGTCCATATAATGGCAATGGAAAAAAGATTCAATTGAGATCTTTATTCCCGTCATTTGTATTTGTATACATTTCAGATTCTGAAATGCAAACTGTACTACAAACTAACGATGTAATAAATTTTATATACTGGTTGGGTAAACCTGCGGTTATAAATATGAATGAGATTGAAAATATATCACATTTTACCGGCTCGTATTGTAATATAGAAATTGAGAAAATTACAGTTAATCCAAATGGAATTATTAAAGTTTCCAAACAGCCTGATTTTGAATTAAATGTTGGGGTGCTATCTTTAAAAAATACAAAAATAAAGTTAACACTACCTTCATTGGGATTTGCAATGATTGCTGATTCGGAGAAATCGTCTATAGATTCTTTAAGATACAGATTTGGCAATGCCAGATTGGTTTCGTAACAATACTATTCAAAACTTTTTAAATAATAAAGGCAACAAGTGCTACTTGTTGCCTTTATTATTTTATTATGAACTGTATTTATAAAAAAGTATTTTATATCTAATTACTTTTATATAAAATAATAAACAATTACACTCGTTAACATTACCAACTTAACAATACAACGCTTCGTTAAAAATGATACGCTATTTTAAAAAATTTTATTTTCTAAAAGTTTACGAAAACTGGTTTAGGTACAAATTCAATCTAATGGATGTTTTTTCATTAAATGTATACTGGCATGTAAAAAATAAAGGATTACAATCGGTTCCTGCAATAAAAAACATTTCTCACACCATTGAATTAGATTTAGAACAGAGCGAAGAAACCATTCATTCAAATTTTTCAAAACAAATCAGGAGCCAGATAAAAATTTCAGAAGCTGAAGGCATCATTTGTAAGTTTCAGCAAGATGTAGATGTATTTGTTAACTTCTTTAATGAATTTGCTGTAAAAAAAAATACCAACCTGGTAAGTAACCGAAGAATTGAAGAGTTTGGTGAAAACTTAATTTTAAGCTTTGCAATTCATAATAATGAAATACTAGCTGCTCACAGCTATTTAACAGATAAGGAAACCGGTATCGTACGCATTCATCATTCCGCTACAAAAAGGTTAGATGAAAACTACGATCGAAATTTTATTGGCCGTGCAAATAAATTATTAACGGTAAAAGATATTTTTTACTTTAAATCTCAGGGTCTTAAAATTTTTGATTTTGGAGGATATGCTGCTGATACAAATGATGAAAGCTTAAAGGGAATCAATAATTTTAAATTACTTTTTGGAGGTAAGGTTGTAATCTCTGCAAACTATTTTTCTTATTCATACTGGCTTCTAAAAAAACTAACACATTTATTTGGCATGGCGGGTAAAGTATAATTTTTTGATTATAAAAATAGAATTCTATAATTCAGTAATTAAGCCAATTGCTAAACTAAATATTGCAATCATTCTGCAATAAACTATTTCAGGTTAAACTTAATAGTATATTGGAATTGCAATTTTCAATACAATTAAACACTTGTAATCCCGTTTAAATCCTACAGTTTTAATGATTGTTTTCTGAATAACATTATAACTAATGTAACTCAGGTTGGCGAAGCCATGCCCACCTAAAGTTTTAACTGATAAGTTGTACATTTTAATTATTATTGCTGCTAACATTTAAAGCATTTAAAATCTTTAAATTTAATAATCCTAAATAGGTATTTGTTAAGATGAAATCAATACCAAAAATTATTTTCTATTGCATTTTTGTTGGAGTTGTATGTAATATCATAAAGCTGTACAATTCTCAAAATAATATGGAGTATATTTTGTTAGAAGAAATTTATCCCTGGTATTTCAGGGTTGCTTTTTTTGGCAATATCTTTATTTCCATTGCGGCAGTTAGTTCATTTTTTATTTACAAAAAATTCTTTCCCAATTATATTACATACTGTTATGTGTTATTATTACTGTTTGTAATAATTGCATCGTTTTCTGATTTACCCGAATTTTTAAAAAACCCAACTTTCTTTTATTCCGTAAAAGGCATCGGCACTTATCTTAATATTGGTATTTTATTTTTTGCGGCCGATACAAAGTATTTCCCAAAAATTTTAAACCTGTTTTATTACATCTGCTTTTTCATTATCGGGGCTGGAATTATTAATTTGGGAAAGGTTGGTTTTGGAGCTGGTAGAAAAGAATACTTGATTGCAATCCGAGATTTTACAGTTTTTCTAATTTGGGTATTCCCCTATTTTTTTCTGCAAAACGAGCCCAACAAAAAGAAAAATTTTCTGAATATCGCAACCTTTTTTTTGATTTTCATTTTTGTTTTATCAACCGGCTCCAGATCTTATTTAATCATCTATTCCTTATTTGTAATTATAAAATTTAAAGCACAGCTTCAATCCAAAAATGGAATATTGGCAGTTGTAGGAATTATTACTTTAGGCATTGGCGCATTTTTTATATTGTCAAACTCCGGGCTTAATAAAACAATGGAAGGAGCATTCAATATCCTTTCTGAAAGAAAGGGAGAAGATACCAGAAGCGATCAATTACTCGACTTTCTTTCGCAATTCGATTTAAACTATTTAATTCAAGGAGTTGGTCCGATTAAACAATGGTATTGGTCGGGTATCGGATCCTGGTACAGTTATTTAGATAACCAGATATTATTAATTGCCTGGTGGGCCGGCTTACCCACTGTTGTTACTTATTTAGTTTTACTTGTAAAGTCGTTATTTGTTGAAAGCGAAATATTGTTTTTTGAAGAAATAAAGGCAACCAAATTGCTGATATTTTTATGGATACTGGCTTGCTTTGGGTTTGCCATTTATGTTACACTTTGCAGCGATGCTTATTACTATTTTTTAAGTTTATTAATAGGATTAAACGCCTGCCAATACTCAAAAATTTTGGAACCGGAATATGATTAAGTTAGAAAAATATAGCGTGTTAATATTGTACTTTGCAACTATTGGCGCATTAGGTTTAAGTTTTTTTGGAAGTGTTTTAAATTCAAGACTCTTATCAAAGGAATTGTTTGGTGATTGGAAATATTTACAAAACTTTCTGATGATGATCAGCTATTTTGTAAACTTCGGATTCTTTGCATCGGGAGGCCGCTTAATTGCATCTACAAATGACAAAAAACGAATCGGCATTTTCAAAGGCTATTTAATGTATTTATGCCTGGCAGGATTGCTCGTAATTTTTTTAGTAACCGTTTTCACAGGGTTGGTTTGGCAAAAAATGCTCAATCAAACATTGTTTCATTTGGCACTAATTATGTTTCCCTTATTTATTATTCACCCCCTTACGTTTTATTTCGAATCTACTTTTCAAGCCGAACGAAGGTTGATTGATCTTTCAGTTTTTAAAGTACTGCCCCCATTATTATATGTTGGTTTACTTTACTTATTTAAATCGTATTCGAGTGGAAGTATTTACTACAATGCAGTGCTTTTTTACAGCAGCTACTTTGTAATTTTTATTTTTTTACTGTTAAAAGATAAACCCATATTTAAAAAAAAATCACCCGAATGGGAGGAACTAATTGAACAAAATAAAACTTATGGTATTCATATTTTTTATGGCGGATTATGGGGAGTAGGTACCGGTTACCTGTTACCCATACTAATTGGATTTTTTAATATTAATAATGTTGAGGTAGGCAACTTTAGTTTGGCATTGAGTTTTATTATGCCTTTATCATTTTTGCCCGGCATTGTAGGAACATCGTATTTTAAAGAGTTTATTAATCTTGATAAAATTCCAAAGGCAGCCATAAAAAAAGTTTTAATCGCTTCTATATTTTTGTTGGTTGGCTTGTTGATAAGCATCGAATTTTTAATTGATTTTTTTCTGGGTTTAAAATATAAAGAAGTAGCCTTTTTAATAAAAGTGGGTGCCTGGGGAGCCATCCTTCATGGCTTTGGCGATTTTACAAATAAATTTTTAAGCGCTAAGGGCGAATCGCCCTACATAAAAAAAGTAGCCATGGCGGTAGGCATTGTTCAATTAATTACTTCCGTATTTTTTATAAAATACTTTACCTTAATGGGATGGTCGGGCTCATTAGGAGCAATTATTGCAAAATCAATAGGATCTGTCGTTTATTTTTCAAGCCTATTTTATTATTATCATAAAAATTATATAGCCCCAAAAAAACAAACTGATGGAATTGACAGCTAAAATACTGATGCGGATAAGAGGTTACCGGCTACTACTTTTGGGCTACTGGTCTACTTTTTATATGACAATTGTTTTGAGTTTGAAAGGAATTAAAGCTGGCAAAAAAATACGCTTTTGGGGCAGCGCTTACTTTGTAAGGGTCCCCTATTCTAAAATTTCAATTGGCAGTTTCTCTTCATTTCGAAGCGATGTAACATCCAATTTGATTGGTGTAAAAAGCAGGTGCATTATTTCAACGCATAATAAAACTGCCATTATTAAAATTGGCAATAACTGTGGTTTTAGCGGCACCGTAATTGGTGCTAAAGAAAATATAGAACTTGGTGATAATGTTTTATGTGGAGCTAATACTTTAATCACCGATTTCGATTGGCATGGTATTGCACCCGACCGAAGAAGAAATTACAGTGGCGATTCAAAACCCATCAGCATTGGCAATAATGTTTTTATTGGATACGGCTCGGTTATTTTAAAGGGCGTAAGCATTGGTGATAATTCTGTAATTGGTGCCAACAGTGTTGTTACAAAAAACATTCCTGCCAATGTTATTGCAGGTGGCAATCCTTGCAGGGTAATAAAAGAATTGTAAATTAAAACCGGAAGTAAAATAATTTCATGAACCTAACATTTGTTTCAACTGGCCATTACCCCGATTCGCATGCAGCTGCAATCAGGCACACTACTTTGGCAAAAGGTTTAATAGAGCAAGGCCATACAATTAACTTTTTAATTTTAACGCCGCAGGACTGGAAAACAGATTTTATAAATTATTCGGGTATCAAATTTCAATCACTCAATTTTTATAAAGGCAATAATAAAATTTTAAAAAACCTGCATGCTTTAAAAGCAATTTTCAGGGCAAAAAAATTTATAAAAAATCAGATTCAACAAAACAAAATTGATGGCCTTGTACTATTTACCATTGAGGTATTACCAATTTATTTTTTGATACATCAGGCCCATGTATCCGGAATAAAAGTTTTTCATGAAAGAACAGAACTGCCTTATGCATTAACGGGTGCTTCAAAAAAACAACAGGCAATTCTTAAATTTTATCTGAATAAATTATTGCCAAAATTTGATGGCATATTTTGTATCAGTGATAAGTTGGTAAATTATATCGGGCAATTCAATCCAAATACAAAAAAACTTTTAACCGTAGTTGATTTGTCTTTTTTTAAAACAGAAAAGCCCAACCCCTACCCTTATCCTTACATTGGATATTGCGGTACCATTAGTGGTACTAAAGATGGCGTGCCGGTTTTGATAGAAGCATTTGCAGCAATCACAGATAAGTTTCCAACATTAAAATTGGTGTTGGTTGGCAACAACTCTAATAAGGCTGCAATAAAGGAAACACTTGATGCCATTGAAAAAAATCAACTTACCGATAAAGTTATTTTTACCGGTTTAGTTGACAGGGATATGATGCCGGTAATTTTATGCAATGCAAAAATTTTAGTAGTTTCAAAACCCGACAATGAACAGAACGCTGGAAATTTTCCAATAAAAATTGGCGAATACCTTGCAACCGGAGTTCCGGTAGTTGTTACCAGCGTTGGCGAAATACCCGTATTTATTAAAGATGCTGAATCTGGATTTTTAGCAGTGCCGGGCAGCGCTGATTCATTTGCAAAAAAAATGGAAGAGGCTTTAAATAACCCTGAGAATGCAATTGCAATTGGACAGAATGGAAAAAAAATTGCTGAAAATTTATTCGACTTTAAAATTCAAGCAAAAATTATGGCTGATTATATCAACCAGATAAAAAATAATTAATGAGTGTATCCCTTACTATATCTGGCGATTTTTGTGTAACAACCGATTATGTTGGCAGCAATTTATTGAATGATACTATCATTGAATTATTTCGGAAACAAGATTTTAATATCTTAAATCTTGAATGCCCCGTTTTGAGTGATGAAGGAAAAAAAATAATAAAACAAGGCCCACATTTAAAATCAAACCATCAAATATTTAATCATCTAAAATCGCTCAATATAAATGTAGCTACGCTTGCAAATAATCATATTCTCGATTATGGCGATGCCGGATTACAAAGCACGGTAGCGGCTTGTAGTAAAAATAATATTGTAACAACAGGTGTTGGCAACAATTTAAAAGATGCTGCAAAAAATATTATTCTCGAAAAAAATGGGTTGCGGATTGCCCTTGTTAATTTTTGCGAAAATGAATGGTCGATAGCCGGACCAAATTCAGCCGGGGCAAATCCTTTAGATGTGGTTGAAAATTTTTATCAGATTAAACAAGCAAGAGCCGATGCCGACTTTGTTTTAGTTATCATACATGGCGGACATGAATATTACAACCTGCCCAGTCCGAGGATGGTACAACAATATCGTTTTTTTGCTGAACAAGGCGCCGATGCTGTTATTGGCCATCATACCCATTGTATCAGCGGCATGGAAATCCATAATAACATTCCCATTTTTTATGGATTAGGGAATATGTTGTTTACAACAAACAGTGAGCAACCAGGTTGGCATACCGGATTAACGCTTCAGGTAAAACTAGAAAAAAATGAGCCATTAAAATGGCAACTGATTCCTATCAAACAGGAATCAACATCGTATGAATTGGGATTATTGCAAGGCGATGAAAAAGAAAAATTATTAAATGATGTTGAAAAGTATTCAGCCATCATTATCGATGATAAAAAATTATTGGAAGCATGGAGTGACTTTATATCATCCAGAAGAGCCCAATACCTGTATGTATTTTCGGCAATGAATGTTATACCGGGCCGGTACTTAAAAGGATTGTTGAAACGAATGGGAATTATCAAATGGTTATTTCCTCAAAAATATTTAACCGGTATTATTAATTATATCAATTGCGAAGCTCATGCAGATGTAAGCAAGGAAGTATTAAGCCATAAACTTTTTAATAAATGAAAATAGCCATACACCAGGAAACATTTAGTTTTAGCGACCGATGGATAAAATATTGTGAAGTAAATAATATTCCATTTAAAATTGTAAACTGTTACGATACGGATATTATTCAACAATTAGATGATTGCGATGGGTTGATGTGGCATTGGAATCAAAATGATTTTAAGGCCATTTTATTTGTAAGGCAACTAACCTTCAGCCTTGAAAAAAGAGGCAAGAAAATGTTCCCGAATTTTAATAGCAGTTGGCATCACGATGATAAGGTTGGACAAAAATATTTATTAGAAGCTATTGATGCACCCTTGGTACAATCCTATGTTTTTTATTCGAAAAAAGATGCTGAAAACTGGATTGACACAACCAGCTTTCCAAAAGTTTTTAAATTAAGAGGTGGTGCCGGATCTATTAATGTAAAATTGGCCCGTACAAAAAGCGAAGCTCAAACCCTTATCAACACTGCATTTGGCAAAGGCTTTTTGCAAATTGACCGCTGGGGAAGATTAAAAGATAAATTCTGGGCATTAAAAAGAGATAAGAATCTGGAAGCTGTTAAAGGCATTTTTAAAGGAGTTGGCCGGTTAATTTTTCCAAACGAATTAGCAAAGTTTTCGCAACGGGAAATGGGCTATATTTATTTTCAAGATTTTTTACCCAATAACAATTACGATAGCCGCATAGTAATAATTGGCGACCGTTGTTTTGCAGTACGCCGCTATACCCGTGAAAATGATTTCAGGGCATCGGGCAGTGGTATTAAAGCTTATGAGCCCGAATTGTTTGATAAGCAAAGTATAAAAATTGCATTTGAAATAGCAAACAAACTCGAAGCACAATCAGTTGCGTTCGATTTTATTTGGGATGATAAAATACCTAAGATTGTTGAAATAAGTTACTGTTTTGTAATGGGCGCATTTTATGATACCTGCCCCGGTTATTGGGATAGCAATTTACAATGGCATCAAACTAAAGTAGACCCACAGCGATTTATGATTGAAGATTTTATTAAAACTTTATAATACCTTAGCAATCTCAAAAAAAAGTAAACTACTTTTTGGCTTAACAATTACACTATCATTGTATAATAATTAAAGATTAAACCTACTGTTGGCTGATTACTAACAAAAGGTTTAAATTAATTTTTAAACCTGCAAAATAAATATCCAAAATTAACTACTAAGAAATGACCATTTTATTTGTTGCAGATAATATAGGCGGGGGTGGAAAAGAAAGGAGAATGCTGGAATTAATAAAGTCTTTATGCAAAGATCCTGCTTATAAAATAATTCTTATTTCTTTAACTGATATGGGAGTGGGATATGAGTACATGTATGATTTTCCAATTACATTTATTGAAACCGACCGTAAACACAGGTATACCATAGAACCCTATTTTATTATCCGGAATGCTATAAGAAAATACAAACCCGATATTGTTCATTCCTGGGGCTCCATGGGAAGTTTATACATGCTTCCTTTACTAATTTTCAGAAAATTTAAATTCATTAATGGCATCATTGCCGATGCCCCGGCAAATTTGCACTGGCATCAAAAGCCCTATATAAGAGGACAGTTAACCTATCCCTTTTCAGATGTTGTTTTATCAAATTCACTAGCTGGTATCAAATCATACCAGGCACCCATTGAAAAAACTTTTTGTATTTATAACGGTATTGATATGGCCCGTTTTAAAAACCTGACTGATGTTACTGAATTAAAGAAAAATCTAAACATCGATCAATTCTCGTATGTAGTGGGCATGGTTGGCGCATTTCACGACCGTAAGGATTTTATAACATTTGTTGAAGCAGCAAAAATAGTAACTCGCCAGCATAAAGACATTTGCTTTTTATTGGTAGGCGAAGGAAAAAACAGGTCTGAGATTGAAGCGCTATTGAGTGAATCAGATAAAGAAAACATTTTATTCCTGGGCAGGCGATCGGATGTAGAAGCCTTGATACAGGTATTTGATATTGGCGTTTTATGCACCAACAGCCTTGTTCATGGCGAAGGTGTTTCCAATTCAATTATTGAATACATGAGTTTAAAAAAACCCGTTATTGCCACAACAGGTGGCGGTACCAACGAAGTAATTAAAGATGCAAAAAATGGCTTTTTAATAGAACACAAAGATGTAGATGGCCTGGTAAAAAATATTTTGGATTTATATTCGCATCCAGAAAAAGGAAATAGAATGGGTGAAAATGCGCTGGAAACCATTCATACAAAATTTATGTTAGATAGAATGACAAAAGAATTTATTTCAATCTATCAACAGCAATAATTTGTATTGATATTTTTCTTAATTTCATTTTTTAAAAGCCTCTCCTATAAGTTTAAGGAATTTGTATTTACAATTCCTACTTTCCGTAAAACCAACTAAACTTTATTTTAATATTCATCTATTTTATTTGCATGAATTCTACTTTAAGAAATATTTTAGGCAACCTTATAGCAAATACTTTAATTAGATTTGGCTTTGTAAAAAGAGCAAGGCGTAATGTACAAAAAGGCGATTATATCCTCTCTCTGTGCTTTCATGCACCAGGTAAATATTTTTTCGAATCCTGCATTACCTGGCTTTCAATTAAAGGGTTTCGGTTTATTTCAGTAGACGATCTTGAAAAAGCAAGCAAGGGAGAAATTGAACTTCCTAAGAGTGCTGTTTTAATTACAATTGATGATGGCTGGAAAAGCAACCTGGAAAATATAGTACCGGTTACTGTAAAATATGATGTTCCGGTTACCATTTTTGTAAGTACCGAAGTGGTTGAAAAAGGAGAAGGTTATTGGTGGTCGTATATTAATGAAGCTAAAAAAAAGGGCTTGTCCACCAATTCGATTCAGTTTTTTAAAACCATTGATAACGAGGATCGTTTAAAAATTATTGAAGAAACAAAAACTAAAATAAATATCACAAGAGAAGCATTAACTGTTGAGCAAATAATAGACATTTCGAAAAATAAAAACATCTCCATTGGCAGCCATAGTGTTTCGCATCCTATTTTAACTAAATGCTCGGATGAAAAATCGGCCTACGAAATTATTCAATCAAAAAAAATAATTGAGCAATGGATTAATAAAGAGGTAAAACATTTTGCTTACCCCAACGGTGATTTTACAATGAGAGAAGTTGAAATTTTAAAAAATAATGGATACAGCATTGCTTTCTCTACCAAACAAGAATATCTCACTAAGGAAAACCTTAAGGACAATTACAATTTGCCTAGATTGATAATGGTAGAAAACACTTCATTCAAAGAAAACATCTGTAGAATGATGGGCGTTTGGCCGGTTTCCCCAAATAAAAACAAACACATTTTATACCCTTAATTTTTCTCTCTATAACGCTCCTATTTCCGATAAATCTTATTTTATTTTTATAAAATAGTTGCATTCTATAATAATCGGATACTAATTTCACTAAATAATACGTTTTCAGTAAGTAAAACTACTTGCATCTTATCGTAAAAGTCTTACCTCAATAATGGAGTTAAGTTGTTTTTGTGAAATTTTACGAAAAAACATTCAAAGCAGATCGCCTTACTGGCTATTAAATGATGAACAATAATTTTAAAAAAATACTATTTGTAGGCCCTCAATATAATGACCAACGTGGTGGAATGGCTTCGGTGTTGGAGGTATATTCCAAAACGATGGATGGTTTTAAATTTATTTCAACCTACCACAATAAAAACCCTTTTTACAATATTTTCTATTTTATAAATGCTGTATTTAAATTTATCAGCCTGTTAATTACAGACAAGGATATCAAGATTATTCATATGCACAGTGCATCCAGAGGCAGTTTTTTTCGTAAATCGATCTTAATACTTATTGCAAAAATATTTCGTAAAAAAACATTACTACATATCCATGGTGGAGAATTTAAAATTTTTTATACAAACAGTAAGCCCTTTCAATTTTACATACGGTTTATATTAAACAGCACAAACAAACTGGTTTGTCTTTCAGATGAATGGAAAACTTATTTTGATTCCATCACAAAAAAAGGGAATTGCATTGTACTAAATAACCCGGTTATTTTGCCGCTGCATATCAGCAAACCAACAATTGAAAAGCCATATAAAATTTTATTTCTAAATCATATCAATCCCAAAAAAGGCATTTTTGATGTGCTTGAATTTTTTAAAATAAATCAATCCAGCATGATTGGTAATTTTAAATTGATTGTTGCAGGTGCCGGAGATGAAAACATTTTACAGGAATTTATAACTAAAAATAATTTAGGCTCAATAATTGAATATATAGGATGGATAAGCGGATTACAAAAAGAGGAACTGATACAGGATTGCCATTTGTTTATTCTTACATCGTATAATGAAGGGTTACCCATGTCGATATTAGAAGCAATGTCGTTTGGAAAGCCGGTAATAGCAACCAATGTGGGAGGTATTCCCCGGATAGTAAAACCCAATCAAAATGGATGGTTGGTAAATGCTGGAGACATTGAAGCACTTGTACCGGTTTTTGATGAAATCAGTTTAAACCCAGAATTATTAACTGCTTATGGTAATGCCTCTTTACAAATTGTAAAAGATTATTCAGCACAAAAAGTAAATGAAACATTACAGCATATTTATGCAGATTTATAAAATTGTGTTTGTAAAATTTAATCAATGAAAAAAGTCAATATTTTAAAATTAAAATTTATTGATCTCGTATCGGGATTAAAAATTTATGATGTATTGGAAATGTTTAAAACACATCAATATTTACCAAAAGCAGTGTTGGATAAAATAAAAATGGAAAAATTGGATGCTTTATTTTTAAAAGCAAAACAATCTACCACTTATTACGCTTCGTTTAATTCGTACAATGATTTACCTGTACTTACAAAAAAAATAATGAAACAACATTCTGGTGGTTTTCTTTCATCACAATACCAGGATAAATTATATAAAAAGTCAACCGGTGGCACAACAGGCACTCCATTTGTTTATCATACATCTGTAAATGCACAGTCTGCTTTATGGGCTGGATTGTTATTAAGTTGGGAGGCTGCCGGCTATCAGTTTGGCGATAAAGTATCGTTTATTGCAGGTAGTGCTTTAATAAAAAAAAGTATAAAGCATACTATTTTTTATAAGATCATGAATATTGATCTATACCCTGCAGCATCGCTAACCGACGAAATTATTAATCAATATCTGCAAAACATCCGGCTAAAAAAAACCAAGTTGATTTATGGTTATGCAATGGTAATAAATATTATTGCTGATTATATTATTGAGAATAACATTGAACCGATACCCAACTTAAAAGGCATTATATGTACCTCCGAAATGCTGACTGATAAAATGAGGGAAAACATTGAAAAGGCATTTAAAGCAACCGTATTTAACCAATACGGGTGCAACGAAG
>JANPAP010000593.1:0-3480 GCA_031429975.1 Chitinophagaceae bacterium | reverse complement strand
ATTTCTACCTGATTTTTTTAATCATTTTTTTAATTGTAAATTAGAAATATTTCAAATTAAAATTTAAAAAACAACAGTATGCCCACAACTAAATCTTATGCAGCACAGTCAGCAACTTCGGCACTTGAACCATGGTCTTTTGAAAGAAGAGATCCAAAGCCACACGATGTGCAAATAGAAATTCTTTATTGTGGTGTTTGCCACAGCGATTTACATTTTGCCAGAAATGATTGGGGTATGTCGGTTTATCCGTTAGTACCCGGACATGAAATTGTAGGCAAAGTAACCGCCGTTGGTGAACATGTAAAAAAATATAAAGTTGGCGATTTAGCCGGCATTGGTTGTTTGGTAGATAGTTGCCGGGAATGTGATAACTGTAAGGATGGGTTAGAGCAATATTGTAACCAGGGTGCAGTTTTTAGTTATAACGGTAACGAAAGAGATGGTAGTGGAAATACCTATGGAGGATACAGCAAATCTATTTTGGCGCATGAAGATTTTGTGTTGAAAATTTCTGATAAACTTCCTTTGGAAGCTGTGGCACCACTGCTTTGTGCAGGTATTACCACCTACTCTCCTTTACGTCATTGGAAAGTTGGAAAGGGTACCAAAGTTGGAATTTTAGGATTGGGTGGATTGGGGCATATGGCCGTAAAACTAGCTGTAAGTATGGGTGCCGAGGTTACCATGCTAAGCCATTCTGAATGGAAAAAAGCAGATGCTGAAAGACTGGGAGCACATAAATTTATATTAACCAGCGATGATGAAGCGGTTAAAACGGTTGCCGGTTATTTTGATTTTATTTTGGATACGGTTTCAGCAGAGCATGATTATAATTTTTACCTGGGAATGTTGCGTACCAATGGCGTAATGGTTTGTGTAGGTGTGCCACCCATGCCGGCACAGATACCCGCCATGAATTTAATTTTTGGCCGCAAAAGCTTTGCTGGTTCTTTAATTGGAGGTATTCCCGAAACTCAGGAAATGCTGGATTATTGTGCCGCAAATAATATTGTAAGCGATATTGAATTAATTGCAATGAAGGATATCAATACGGCTTACGACCGCTTATTAAAGGGCGATGTAAAATATCGTTTTGTAATTGACATGGCTACCTTATAGTTAATAAATAAACAGTTAATAAAAATGCTGCCCAACTAAGGCAGCATTTTTATTTATAAAATTTATTTCTTTTTTAAAGTGGAATATTACCATGCTTTTTTCGAGGGCGTTTTGCTACTTTATTTTCCAACATGGCAAAAGCTTTTATTAATTTACTTCTGGTGTCCTTGGGTTCAATCACCTCATCAATAAATCCTCTTTCTGCAGCCAGGTAGGGGGTTGCAAATTTCTCTGCATACTCGGCTTCTTTTTCTAATAATTTTTTTGCAGGATCTTTGGCCTCTGCAATTTCTTTTTTAAAAATAATTTCGCTGGCACCCTTGGCACCCATCACCGCAATCTCGGCGCTAGGCCATGCAAAATTCATATCGGCACCAATATGTTTCGAATTCATTACATCGTAAGCGCCACCATAAGCTTTACGGGTAATTACGGTAACACGGGGCACCGTGGCTTCGCTTAATGCATACAATAATTTTGCGCCATTGGTAATGATGCCATTCCATTCCTGATCAGTGCCCGGCAAAAATCCAGGAACATCTACCAATACCAATAATGGAATATTAAAGCAATCGCAAAACCGGGTAAATCTTGCAGCTTTTTTTGAACTGTCAATATCCAATACGCCTGCCAGGCAATTGGGTTGATTGGCAATAATACCAATGCTTCTTCCGGCTAATCTTGCAAATCCAACTACAATATTTCCGGCATAATCGGGGTGTATTTCAAAAAAAGAATCCGCATCACAAGTGCCCTTAATTACATCCCGGATATCGTATGGCTGGTTGGTACTTTCGGGAATGATGCTGTTTAAAATTTCTCTTGTTTCATCTTTTAAAATGTAAGGAATTTTTGGTACCACATCCTCACAATTTTGTGGCATATAACTCAACAGTTTTTTTATCTGCTCAATACATGCCTTATCATTTGGAGCGGTTAAATGCGTAACCCCCGATTTGGTAGAATGTGTAGAAGCACCACCCAGTGCTTCGGAACTTACTTCTTCATTGGTAACTGTTTTTACAACATTGGGTCCGGTTACAAACATATAACTTGTATGTTCTACCATCAATGTAAAATCGGTTATTGCTGGCGAGTAAACAGCGCCACCGGCACAAGGCCCCATGATGGCAGAAATTTGTGGTATAACACCAGATGCCAACACGTTTCGGTAAAAAATATCGGCATATCCACCCAAGGATCGTACGCCTTCCTGAATCCTTGCGCCACCTGAATCGTTCATGCCAATTAAGGGTGCTCCGGTTTTCATGGCAAGATCCATAATCTTACAAATTTTTTCGGCGTGTGTTTCGGATAATGCACCACCAAAAACAGTAAAGTCTTGTGCAAATACATACACCAAGCGATCGTTTACTGTACCATATCCGGTTATTACACCATCGCCATAAAACTGTTGATCTTCCATTCCAAAATCTTTGGTGCGGTGTAAAACCAGTGCACCAATTTCTTCAAACGATCCGGGATCCATCAACAATGTTATTCTTTCCCTTGCAGTGAGTTTTCCTTTTTGATGTTGTTTGATATTACGATCAATGCCACCTCCCAGTTTTCCTTCTTCAATCTTTTCTCTTAGTAAATCAATTTTCGATTTCATCTGATAAATATTTTGTTGCCAATTTTTCTTTTAAAGTTTATGCCAGTCTGCGTTTCCAACTGGTTGATTTATTTTCAACCGGTTTGCAAATGGCTTTTTTATCCAGCCAGTATTTTACAGCAATTAATGCGGCAAGCCTTGCATTAGCCGCTTGTTTGTTCTTTATTTTTTCAGGTGAATAATAATTTTTTACAAAATGGGTATCAAAATTTCCAGAGCAAAAAGCCTCATGTTCAAAAACAAAACTGCCGAATGAAAGTGTAGTTGCTACGCCTTCAATTTTATATTCCTTTATGGCCTTTTTCATTTTTTCAATGGCATCTTTTCTGTCTTTACCGTGTGTTACCAATTTAGCAATCATCGGGTCGTAATAAATCGGGATGGCCATTCCTTCTTCATAGCCATCATCAACCCTTATTCCTTCGCCGGTGGGTTTACTATATTTTTCCAAAGTACCAATGGATGGAAGAAAATTATTCAATGGATCTTCGGCATACACTCTTAATTCAACAGCGTGACCGTTAATGGTTACATCATCTTGTGTAAATTGTAATTTTTCGCCTCGGGCAATTTTTATCTGTTCCTCCACTAGGTCAATGCCGGTAATCATTTCAGTAACGGGATGCTCTACCTGCAAACGGGTATTCATTTCCAAAAAATAAAAATTCAGTTTTTCATCTAATAAAAATTCTACAGTACCGGTACTGGTATAATTGCAGGAACGGGCAACCAGTACAGCCGCT
>JANPAP010000592.1:0-16764 GCA_031429975.1 Chitinophagaceae bacterium | reverse complement strand
GTAACTAGTAATGCGCAATTGCAATTTGTTGAAAACAAAGGGCAATGGGATGATGCTGTAGATTTTAAAAGCGATATCAACAATGGAGCATTCTATCTTCAAAAAACCGGCTTCACGGTTTTGATGCAAAACAACGACGATCTGCAGGCTTTTGCCGATCAGATGCATGGCCATAATAAATTAGATGAAAAAGGAAATTTACAATTAAGGCCCAGCCAGGTTCAAATCAGATCTCATGCATATAAAGTGAATTTTCTGCAGGCTTCGGGTAATATGACGATTGTGCCTGATAAGGCTTTGCCTACTTATAATAATTATTTTATTGGATCGGATAAATCAAAATGGCAAGGCGATTGTAAAATTTTTCAGGCGGTAACTTACAAGGACATGTACCCCAATATTGATGTGCGGTATTATACCGATAGGGGCACTTTAAAATATGATATCATTGTACATCCCGGTGGAAATATCAACAACATTGCCTTAAAATATGAAGGTGCCCAAAAGCTCAGCATTAAAAATAAAGAGTTGGTAATTGCCACTACTGTTGGTGATTTAAAAGAGTTGTATCCATATACTTATCAGGTTAATCAAAAAGGTAGAGAAACCCTGGATTGTAAATATGTGTTGGATAAAAATATTGTTCGTTTTAATGTAAAAGATTATGACCCCAATGCAACAATCGTAATAGATCCCACTTTAATATTTTGCAGCTTTACAGGAAGCTCTAAAGACAACTGGGGTTATACCGCCACACCGGGCCCCGATGGAAGTTTTTTTGCAGGAGGTATTTCTTTTGGTACCGGCTATCCAACATCGCCGGGTGCTTACAACCAATTTTTTAATAACGGAATTGATGAGGATGGTAATGGACCTTATGATATTGCCATTATTAAATTATCGGCCGATGGTACCAAACGTTTGTACGCCACTTATTTGGGTGGTAGAGGAAATGAGCAACCACACAGCATGATTTGTGATGCACAAGGAAACCTAGTGGTAGCAGGCCGTACCAATTCTTCCAACTATCCAATAACAACGCCTTTAATAGGGTCTGGTGGTTTGTACGATATCATTGTTACAAAATTTAATGCTGCTGGCAGTGCTTTAATTGGCTCTTTAAAAATGGGTGGCAGTGGCGATGATGGCGTTAATATCAAACCAAAATATATTCCTGTAAATCCACCAACACAAAATGACGGTGCATTTGAAACCCGCCGAAATTATGGCGATGATGCCAGAAGCGAAGTGTTACTGGGTGCCGGTAATACCATTTACCTGGCTTCATCAACCCAGTCTGTAAATTTCCCGGTTTCAGGCTCTCCCATTCAAACAAGTTTTGGTGGCGGTTCAACCGTAAATATTAAACAGGATGGTGTGATTTTACAGTTTACGCAAAACCTTACCGGCGTTATCTTCAGTACATTTTTTGGGGGCTCGGGTAACGATGCCTGTTTTGTTTTGGCGATAAATCCGTTAACCGGAAATTTATATGTAGCCGGTGGCACAACCAGTAATAATTTACCCGGCGATAAAACAGGGGTTTTGCAGCCTACCTATCAGGGTGGAGTAACCGATGGTTTTGTTACACAAATAAAACCCGACGGTTCTGCAATTATCAACACAACTTATATTGGAACCAATGATAATGATCCATCAACAGATGGAAACGATTTAGTGTATGGCATCCAGTTCGATAAATTTGGTTTCCCTTACATTATGGGTACCACAACCGGTAACTGGTTGGCTGTAAATGCCGCATTCAGTAATGTAAGGGGTAAACAATTTATTGGTAAATTAAAACCAGATTTGTCGGCATATATTTATACCACCATGTTTGGTACCGCCTCTGATATTCCAAATATTTCACCCACTGCTTTTTTGGTAGACCGTTGCCAGAATGTGTATGTATCGGGATGGGGGGGTGTATTTAATAACAACAGGGGATATCCTTGTGCAGGCACTGCTGGCATGGGTTTCCTGGTAACACCGGGAGCCATTCAATCGGTTACCGATGGAAAGGATTTCTTCTTTTTTGTGTTAGAAAAAAATGCAGTGAGTCAATTATACGGAACTTTTTTTGGACAAAGTGGTGGCTTTGATGATCATGTTGATGGCGGTACCAGCCGCTTTGATGCCAACGGGATTATTTACCAGGCCATCTGCGCCAATTGTGGTAATAACCCCGGAATATTTTTCCCAACAACACCAGGTGTTTGGGCTCCTACCAATCAATCCAGTAATTGTAACGAAGCAGCCGTAAAAATAGAAATGAATTTTGGGGGTGTAGGTGCCAGTGTAAAAGCCACTATCAATGGGGTGATAGATACGATTGGTTGTGTGCCTTTAAAAATAAAGTTTACAGATACCCTGGCAAAAGGAAAAAGATACATCTGGGATTATGGCGATGGAACCCGGAAAGATACCACACTGGCGCCCAATAATTCGGTGGAGCATACTTACAGAAATGTGGGTAGTTACAAGCTTACACTTATTTCGATCGATTCAACCACCTGCAATGTTTCTGATACTGCATACACTACAGTTAGAGTTGGAAACAACGAAGTGAAACCAAATTTTACAGCTTTTAAAACAGGAGGTTGCCAAAGTCTCACCTTTCAATTTAATAATACAACAACAGCCGCATTACCGGTGTACCGTTCCAATTCTTTTCTTTGGGATTTTGGCGATGGGTCGCCATTTCAAAGAGCTGGTTTTACAACCGTAACACATACGTATGCATCTGCAGGATCCTATAATGTAAAGTTGGTAGTGGATGATTCTGTTTTTTGTAATGCCCCTGATTCCATCATCAAACAAATTCGGCTATCCGTAAACGTTACTGCCCGATTTGAAACGCCTTTGAAAGGCTGTGTGCCTTATACAGCTCAGTTTAATAATACCTCTCTGGGAGGTACCGATTTTATTTGGGATTTTGGCGATGGTACGCCAAATTCAGTATTGGTAAGTCCAACGCATATTTATAATAACACCGGAACGTATACTATTAAGTTAACGGCAATCGATACTTCAACCTGCAACAGAACGAGTGATACCTCAATAACCATTACCGTATTTCCAATACCCACATCCAGGTACATGTTTGGCCCCATTCCTGCAGATGCTAATAAGCCCATATTTTTTACCAATCAGGCAATTGGGGCCAGCAGTTACAAATGGGATTTTGATGATGGCAGTACATCAACCGAAGAAAACCCAAGTCATTTATTTAATGCATCTCAAACATTTAATGTATGCTTAATTGCTATAAATGCAGCAGGCTGTTCAGATACTTTTTGTTTACCGGTAACGGCTAAAATTATTCCATTGCTGGATGTACCCAATGCATTTACTCCGGGTAAATTTGGTGTTAACGGCGTATTGAATGTTGCCGGTTTTGGAATAGGAAAAATGGATTGGAAAATTTATAATCGATGGGGGCAAATGATTTTTTCAACTGGCAATAGAAAGGATGGTTGGGATGGAACTTTTAAAGGAACTTTGCAACCAATGGATGTGTATACTTATACATTGGATGTTGAGTTTACGGATGGAAAAAAATACCGGAAAACGGGTGACATTACTTTGTTGAGATAGTTGTAAATGATATTATCAACCGTTTTAGTAAATAAATTGTTGTACATTAATATTGTACTGATCCATTAATGCTGATGGATTAAATGCTGAAAAATAAAAATGATTAAAATAAAAAAAATAGTATTTCTTATAATTTTCTACATCAATCTTGTTGCGGTTGTACAAGCACAAGATTTACATTTCTCTCAGTTTTTTAATTCGCCATTAACCACAAACCCTGCAAATACCGGTTTTATTCCCGATGCAGATTACAGGATTGGTGGGCACTTTCGGAATCAATGGTCCTCTATTTTGGCAACGCCTTATAAAACAGTAAGCCTGTTTGCCGATGCACAATTAATGAGAGATCGATTTGAAAATGGCTGGTTGGGAGTGGGGGCTGTTTTATTAAGTGATGAGGCTGGCAGTGGTGGTTTACGATCAACAAAAATTTACGGTTCTGTTGCTTACCACCAAATGCTGGGCAATAGCAGTTTGTTAAGTGCAGGCTTTAATGTTGGTTGGGCCAATAAAAGAATTGATCAAACCAAACTTAAATTTCCTGATCAGTTTGATGGAAATTTTTTTGATGGCAACCTGCCAACTTCAGTTGCATTAACCAATAATAATGTTAGTTATATGGATTTGCAGGTTGGATTGAATTATGCCTATTATCCCGATGAAAATACTTACCTCAATGCAGGTTATTCAGTACAACATGTAAACCGCCCACAGGAAACATTTTTTACTGAATCTGCCGACAGCAGCAGGATTGCCATGCGCCATATCGGTTTTTTAAATGCCTTATTAAAAGTAAACAACCGTTGGATATTAAACCCCAATGCCTATTATACCAACCAGGCAAAAGCAAGCGCATTTATGTTGGGACTTACAGCAAATTACAATCTTTCAGGCGATGGCGAAAAGCAGTTGATTGCCGGTTTATATTACCGTAACGGCGATGCGGTAATTCCAATGCTGGGGTTTGAAATAAATAATATCCGGTTTACTTTTAGTTACGATGCTACTACTTCTTCTCTAAAGAACTTTAATAACATGCAGGGTGCACAAGAATTTAATTTGATGAAAAAAGGATTTTACAATGAAGTTACAAGGCAAGCACTCTGTCCCAAATTTTAATGAATTAGCAACTCTTTTAAAATTCCTTCCAATCTTTTTAATGCTGATTTTATAAAATTATTTCCTCTTAAAATTATTTACCAAAAACCATGGCAGCATTAAATCAAAACATCCTTAATCAGTTTAAAGAAATAGTTGGTGCTGCCTTTATTTTTTTAGAGGAGGATGATTTAAAAAATTACGGCCATGACGAAACCGAAAATTTAATATTCCTGCCGGATGTTTTAATTAAACCCCGAACTGCTGACGAAATCAGTAAGATTTTTAAAATCTGCAATCAACATAAAATTCCTGTAACACCCCGTGGTGCCGGTACAGGCCTTAGCGGTGGCGCATTACCACATTTAGGCGGCGTACTTATTTCGATGGAAAGAATGAATACAATTCTTACAATTGATGAAAGAAATTTGCAGGTAATTACAGAGCCGGGAGTTATTACAGAAGTATTGCAAAATGCAGTAAAAGAAAAAGGATTATTCTATCCACCCGATCCCAGCAGTAAAGGTTCTTGTTTTATTGGCGGTAATATTGCTGAAAATAGTGGCGGCCCAAAAGCTGTAAAATATGGTGTGGTAAAAGATTATGTATTGAATTTGGAAGTGGTTTTGCCCACTGGTGAAATTATCTGGACAGGAGCCAATGTATTAAAAAATGCAACGGGTTATAATCTTACACAATTATTGGTGGGCAGCGAAGGCACCCTGGGCATTGTTACAAAAATTGTTTTAAAACTAATACCTCATCCAAAATTTGATTTGCTGATGTTGGTGCCTTTTAATTCTTTATTGAAGGCTGGTGAAGCTGTAAGCGCCATTTTCAGAGCAGGCTTTACTCCCAGTGCTTTGGAACTGGTAGAGGTAGATGCGTTGAAAATTGTAAGCGCTTATATTGGTAACAATACAATTCCAATTAATGAGGATGTAGCCGCACATTTAATAATTGAAGTGGACGGTAATAATATGGAAACTCTGATGGCAGAGATGGAAGCCATCAGTATTTTGCTGGAGCAATTTAATTGCGGCGAAATTTACTTTGCAGATGATGAACAACAGAAGGCTGCTTTGTGGCGCTTACGGCGCCGTGTAGCCGAAGTCGTAAAGTTGGAAGGGTACACAATTGAAGAAGATACGGTAGTGCCAAGGGCCGAGTTACCGGCATTGATAATTGGCGTAAAAGAATTGGGAAAACAATTTAATTTTCAATCAGTTTGTTACGGACATGCCGGCGATGGTAACCTGCATATCCGCATTAAAAAAGAAGGTAGTATTTACAGTCTCGATAACCCCGAAATTGTTCCTGCATTAAAAGCTATTTTTGTGCTGGTACATTCATTGGGTGGCACTATCAGCGGTGAGCACGGCATTGGATTGTTACAAAAAAATTATTTGGAAATTGTATTTTCTGCCAGCAACTTGCAACTGATGAAGGGTATAAAAAAAGTATTTGACCCCAACAATATTTTAAACTGCGGAAAAATATTTGACTAATAAAAAATTAATTTCATGAAATACGGTTTAAGCATACTGTCAGTGATGATCCTTTCCTTTTCAACAATGGCACAGGATAAAAAAGCTTTTAAAAAAGAAAATTTTTTTACGGGTGGAAATATCACCGCATCCTTTTTTACGGGAGGCATTGTGTTGGGCGCCAATCCGCATTTTGGTTACAGCATTACCAGTTGGCTGGACGCTGCAATTTCATTGAATTATAATTATACAGGTCAAACTGATCAGTATAGTTATAAATACAGGCAACATGTAATAAGCCCGGGTGCTTTTGTAAGAATTTTTCCAATCGAATCTATTTTTTTACAAGGACAGTTGGAACATAATTTTTTAAAATTAAAAGTGACAGCACCCAACGGAAGCCCTGAAAATTTTAATGCACAGACAAATAGTTTTTTAGTAGGCGCCGGTTACGCATCCGGTAGGCAGTCAGGAAATAATAACTTCTTTTATTTTTCAGTGATGTACGATTTGTTTCAACAACCCAATTCGCCCTATGTAGATTCTTACGACAGGGCCATCCCAATTGTAAATGCGGGTTTTAATATTGCATTATTTCAGGGCGGCGATCGAAAAAAATAATTTTACAAACTAAAAATTTCTTCCGGGCTATTCACTACCGTTAGGGCAGTATCTATAGGTGTGTATAAAAAATCTTCTGCTACCATTCTTTCCAGGTGGAGTAACAATGCATCATAAAATCCGCCAGAGTTTAAAATGTAAATGGGTTTGTTGTGAATGCTTAATTGGTTCCAGGTAAGCATTTCAAACAATTCATCCAAGGTGCCAAAACCTCCGGGCAATACAATGGCAGCATCGGCTTTTTCGTACAAAGTGCGTTTGCGGATATGCATATTTTCAACCACAATTAATTCTGTAATGCTGTTATGCTGTGTTTCAAACTGATTCAATAATTGTGGAATAATGCCTACCACGCTACCACCTTTTTCCAAAACGCCGTTTGCAACTGCACCCATTAAACCCCTGTTGCTACCGCCATAAATAAGGCGGATATTATACGTAGCCATCAGGTTTCCTAATGCCACTGCATGCGCTTCAAATAATGGATTATTACCTCCCTTGCTGCCACAAAAAACTACGATTGAATTTAGCTCCTTCATTTTATAAATTATTTATCAGCAAAGACACAAAGTTTTTTTCTATTTTCAACTTTAATTTTAAGTAAACAAAATATACATGTCGCCAATTATCCTGTTTTCTTTTGTAATCCTGTATTTCCTGATCTTATTATTTGTAGCCTATTACACTTCAAAAAATTCAACCAACGATACTTTTTTTATTGGGAATAAAAACAGCAACTGGATGCTGGTTGCTTTTGGAATGATTGGCACTTCGTTAAGTGGTGTAACCTTTGTAAGTGTGCCCGGTGCTGTGGGCGATTTTGCCGGCGAAAGTTTTAAAGGCTTTGCTTATATGCAGGTAGTAATTGGCTATTTAATTGGCTATGCAGTTATTGCTTTTGTGCTGCTGCCATTGTATTACAGGCTCAACCTTACTTCCATTTATCATTATTTGCAACAACGTTTTGGAAGCGTTGCTTACAAAACCGGCGCCTTGTTTTTTATTATCAGCCGTACGGTTGGTGCTACTGCAAGATTGTATCTTGTAATAAATGTGCTGCAGTTTTTTATTCTCGATAAAATGGGTGTGCCCTTTGTAGTAACCGCAGCGGTCATCTTATTAATGATATTATTATACACTTTTGAAGGTGGTGTAAAAACAATTGTTTATACCGATACATTACAAACGAGCCTGATGGTTTCGGGTTTAATTATTTGTATTGGATACATTTTGTATCATCTTAATCTTTCTGCAGGCGATGCCTTAACGGTGATGAAATCGAAAGGTTATCTGAATGTGTTTAACACGGATATTAACAGCAAAGGATTTTTTCTGAAACAAATTATTGGTGGCGCTTTCATAACCATTTCCATGACGGGGCTTGACCAGGAAATGATGCAAAAAAATATCAGTGTAAAAAAATTAGGTGACTCACAAAAAAATGTAATTACCCTTTCTATCATTTTAGTAACCGTATTGTTTTTGTTTTTAATGTTGGGTGGATTATTGTATTTATTTGCCCAAGCAAATGGAGCCGTTTATCAGGAAGTGTTGGTAAATGGTAAAGCGGTAAAACAATTAATGCTCAATAATACCAATATCATCGGCGATAAAGCATTTCCTTCTGTGGTGCTGAATTATTTGCCACCCGCCATCGGAATTATTTTTATCATCGCATTGATATCTGCATTGTTTCCCAGCGCCGACGGGGCGCTTACGGCATTAACCTCATCGTTTTGTATTGATATTATCGGCTTAAAAGAAAGGAACGATCTGGATGAAAAACAAAAAAAACGTTTGCGTTTATCGGTTCATTTAAGTTTTACGGTGGTATTTTTAGTTTGCATCATGCTGTTTAAAGTATTAAACGATAACAGCATTATTGATAAAATTTTAGATTTAGCTGGCTATACCTATGGCCCGTTACTGGGTTTATTTGCATTTGGTATTTTAACCAAAAGGCAATTGCCCAATTCGTATTTGATAACTGTAATTTGTTTGGCAGCGCCTGCTATATCTTATTTTACAAGTATGAACGCCAAAGCCTGGTTTAACGGTTACCAGATTGGGATAGAATTATTATTGATAAACGGATTTTTAACTTTTATGGGTTTGTTGGCAATATCTAAAACTGCAAAAAACTAAATTTGTAAAATGGAATTGGTAAATCAGTTGGCAGAAAATTATGTGGATCGCTTTTCCTCGGAGGAAGATAGTTTGTTAAAAGCTGTTGCAAGCTATACGGCTGCTCATCATCCTATGGCACATATGTTAAGCGGTAAAGTGCAGGGCGAATTGCTGAGCATGTTTAGTTATTTACTGCAACCCAACCGAATTTTAGAAGTGGGCACTTTTACCGGATACAGCGCATTGTGCCTTGCACAAGGATTAGCGGCCGATGGAAAATTATTTACCATCGAATTAAGGGAAGAGGATGCCGCAACAGCTAAAGGATTTTTTGATAAATCGGCACAGCAACAACAAATAAATTTATTGATTGGAAATGCAAAAACAATTATACCATCCTTGGATGAAATTTGGGACCTGGTATTTATTGATGCCGATAAAACAGGGTATATTGAATATTACGAATTAATTTTGCCCAAACTAAGATCAAACGGACTTATCATTGCAGATAATATTTTGTTTCATGGCGATGTGTTGAATGAGGTTATTAGTGGAAAGAATGCAATTGCCATTCATGCATTTAATGAGCATGTAAAAAATGATAATCGGGTAGAACAGGTTTTATTAACTGTTAGAGATGGATTAAGTATCATCCGGAAATTATAAAAAGTAAGCAGTTTACTGCGTTTTATATAAATCTATTATTATTGAAAAACTATGTTTAAAAAACTATTTCAAATAGTTATTGGCTTGGCTTGTTTTACAAGTGCCGGGTCGCAAACTTTAACCCCTGTACAGTACATTGAACTGTATAAAGATTTAGCCATTCGTGAAATGAAAAGAATGGGTGTGCCTGCTGCTATAACCCTTGCCCAAGGCTTACTTGAAACAGAGAGCGGCAACAGCGTTCTTGTAAAAAAATCGAATAATCATTTTGGTATTAAATGTAAAAACACCTGGACGGGGGCTGGCGTTAGCCACGATGACGACGCCATTGGCGAATGTTTTCGTACTTATAAAACAGCCGAAGAATCCTTTAGGGATCACAGTAATTTTTTAAGAGGCAGCGATCGGTATGCAATTTTATTTAGCCTAAGTCCGGTAGATTATAAAGGCTGGGCTTATGGTTTAAGAAAAGCAGGCTATGCCACCAATACAAAATATCCGGAGATTTTAATAAAAAATATTTTGCAATACGATTTGCAGCAATACTCTTTAATTGCTCAAAATGAGGTACCTGAATTTAATAAAGAAAATTTTGAGGATGATAAGGAAGTGCCTTTTGTGTATGTAGAAGATGAAGCTGATAAAAAAATAAATCCTGCAATCAAGCCATCGGGTAAAAATGAAACTGCAACAGATTTAAATACTGCCGATCAACCTGTATTTATAAATTCCTTAAAATGTATCAATGCAAAAAAAGGGACCTCCTTGTTGGCAATTGCAACCCGAAACAATATTCAGTTAAGTAAATTGTTACAGTTTAATGAGCTGGCTTTTGACGGCATATTGGAAAGAGATCAAATGTTGTTTCTGCAAAAAAAATCAACTCAGGGAATCGATAAATTTTATGTTGTAAAAAAAGCAGAAACTTTATATGATGTTGCTCAAAACAACGGAATGCAATTGGAATATTTATTAAGTTACAATCAATTAAATAAAGGCGCTGTTATAAACGAAGGCAGCCGGTTAAACTTACAGCCCGGGCAGGTTACAGCAGCTTTGAGTAACAATGAAATGCTACTTGCAAAAAATAAAAGGGTGCATGAAGTGCAACCCAAAGAGGGCTTGTATTCCATCGCTAAAAAATACAATGTAACGGTTCAGCAAATAAAAGATTGGAATAATTTAAGCTCCGATAATTTGAGTATTGGTCAACAATTGATCATAAAATAATTTTTTTATATTACTATTTTCAGCATCTTTAATAACCCCCAAACAAATAAAAATGTCCATAATTCAGGTAATCGATAAAAAATTTAAACCTTATATTAAGTCTGATGAAATCAGCAAACGCATAAAAGAACTTGCCGTAACAATTAATAAAGATTACGAGGGCAAGAAGCCAATATTTATTGCTATTTTAAATGGCTCTTTTATGTTTGCTTCCGATCTGTTTAAAGAAATTTCCATTGAGGCAGAAATTTGTTTTATAAAACTGGCTTCTTACAAAGGCACCAAATCTACCGGTAATGTAATTACCTCTATCGGCTTGGATGAACCATTAAAAGACCGTCATGTAGTGATCATTGAAGATATTGTTGATACGGGTAATACACTGAATGTATTTTTACCTCAATTGTATAACCAGCAGCCTGCGTCCTTAAAAATAGCATCTCTGTTACATAAGCCGGATGCATTGGAATATCCAATAACAATCGATTACCTGGGTTTTAGTGTTCCCAATATTTTTTTACTGGGTTTTGGGCTTGATTATGATGGTTTAGGAAGGAACCTGGCAGAAATTTATCAGCTAATTGAAGACTAGTACACAATAGAATTGGCTGTTGTAGCGTTTTTACTACGTAAATTTAAATTATTACTAATATTTGATTTTGAAAAATCTGGTTGTTTATATTATTTTAAACTGCTTGCTATTAAATTGTACTGCTCAATATTATCTCCGTGGCGAAATTCACGACGAGAAAAATGAAGCATTACAAAATGTAAAGATTATCCTGCATTCCGATAAGTTGCTGTATTACTCCGGCACTACTGGCGGTTTTGGTATTTCGGCAGCCTATAAATACGATTCACTCACACTTAGTAAGGATGGTTACGAAACAAAATCGGTAAGAATTAGTGGAGATGCTTTTTTAGAAATTATGATGAAGCCTACCACAACCAATGCCAATAGAAACAGGCCCAAGTTGATTTCGGTAACAAAAGATCAAAGTTTATCTTCAAAATATTCCTGGTTTGTAAGTGATGAATCTTATTTTTCGTTAATAGAAAACGAAACGGTTGAGGCAAAAAAATTTCCCAATACCGGCTTCTCATTAAATATTAATAAGGCTTCTTACAGCAATATCCGAAGGTTTCTCGCCATGAATAGTGTAGTGCCACCCGATGCCGTAAGGATTGAAGAATTGTTAAACTATTTTAATCTCAATTATAAAGAGCCCGATAAAAATGAATGCTTTAAAATAGAATCCAAATTATCGGATTGCCCCTGGAATGCAGAAAAAAAATTGCTTTACTTAAACATCAATGCACGTAAACTCGATCTGGAAAAAGTACCACCTAGTAACCTGGTTTTTTTAATTGATGCCAGCGGAAGTATGGACTTGCCCAACCGGTTACCTCTGGTAAAAGCGGCGTTTCAAATGTTGGTAAAAAATCTTCGGGAAATTGATACGGTTTCAATTGTAGTGTATGGTGGTACCGTTGCAGTTTGGATGCAACCAACCGGGGGAAACGAAAAGCAAAAAATTATTAAATCAATTGAAGAACTTACTGCCAGTGGCGATACACCCGGTGAGTCGGCTATAAAAGTTGCTTATAAAGTTGCCAAAAGTCTGTATATAAAAAATGGCAACAACCGGGTAATACTGGCTACCGACGGCGATTTTAATGTGGGTGAAACCTCCGAAAAAGCATTGGAAGATTTAATAACCCGTGAACGGGAATCGGGTGTTTATTTAACCTGCCTGGGTGTTGGAATGGGAAATTTTAAAGATTCTAAATTAGAAACATTGGCCAAAAGAGGCAATGGTAATTATGCTTATCTGGATGATATTAAAGAAGCAGAAAAAGTGTTGGTAAAAGAAGTTACCCAAACATTTTATGCCGTGGCCGATGATGTTTTTTTAAATGTAAAATTCAATACCGATTTGGTAAAGGAATATCGCCTGATAGGATTTGATAATAAAAAAGATGCCATTGCTGATAGTATCGGCTCATTAGAAGGCGGCGAAATTGGAAGTGGAAATAGTGTGTTGGCAATTTTTGAAGTAAGCACAAAACTTACGCTGGATAGTTTGCAGGCTTTAAAAAGCACACTGGCAGATGTAAATTTAAAGTACACACCGTTTAATTCAAAGATTGAAAAAAGCCTCAATTATAAATGCAGTGCTGTAAATGAATCGTTCAGCAGCATTAATAAAGAACTACAACTGGGGGCTGCCATTGCTATGTTTGGAATGAAATTGCGCCAATCGAAATACCTTCCCGAAAAAACGGATTGGGCATTTATTGAAACAACTGCAATCAATGCGCTTAATCCAGCCGACTATCTTCAAACAGAATTTGTACAACTGGTTGGCAATGCCAAAAAATTGTATACAAAATCAAAATCCAAGAAGAAAAAGAAAGACGATGATTAACTGAACATCTCTCTTACTTTATCAAAAAACGATTTGTCTCCCTTTTCTGGTTTAGGCTGAAAATTAGTGCTGGACTGCATTTTATCCAACATTTCTTTTTCATCGGAGCTGATATGTTGAGGAGTCCAGATATTTACATGAATCAACTGATCGCCTTTTTCGTAACTGTTTACAGATGGAAAACCTTTTCCTTTTAACCTGAATATTTTGCCGCTTTGAGTGCCAGCCGGAATTTTAATTTTTGCTTTTCCATCAATGGTAGGCACTTCAACCTGGGTACCAAAAACGGCATCCGGAAAAGTAATATGAAGGTCGTAGGCAACATTCAATCCATCCCGATGCAACTGTGCATGGGCTTCTTCTTCAATCAATACAATTAAGTCGCCTTTAGCGCCGCCACGTTCACCAGCATTACCCTTTCCATTCATGCTTAGTTGCATGCCCTCTTGAACACCTGCAGGTATATCAATAGTAATTGTTTCTTCACCATAAACCCTTCCATCTCCTTTGCAAGGGCTACATTTATTGGTAATGGTCGATCCTTCGCCATTACAGGTTGGGCAGGTAGTTACGGTTTGCATCTGACCCAAAAATGTATTTTGCACCCTTCTTACTTGGCCACTGCCAGCACAGGTTCCACAGGTTTGTACACTGTTTTTATCTTTAGCGCCACTGCCCGAACAAGTGGTACAGCTTACGTATTTTTTTACTTTTACAGTTTTGTTGGCACCCTTGGCCATCTCTTCAAAACTGAGTTTTATTTTAATGCGAAGATTGCTGCCACGAACACCACGGCTACGACTGTTGGAAGAACGACGGCCGCCGCCTCCTCCAAAAAAACTTCCAAATGGGCTTTCATCACCAAAAATATCTCCAAACTGGCTGAAGATATCATCCATATTCATACCGCCTCCACTAAATCCGCCACTATTTCCACGGCCCTGGCCAACTGCCTGGTGCCCAAAACGATCGTACTGTGCCCGTTTATCCGAGTCGCTTAAAATTTCATATGCTTCGGCAGCTTCTTTAAATTTTTCTTCGGCTGCTTTATCCCCATGGTTACGGTCGGGGTGAAACTGCATGGCTACTTTGCGATAAGCTTTTTTAATTTCATCCTGTGTGGACGATTTGGTTACACCCAGTATTTCGTAAAAATCTTTTTTCATGAACTCGTTCCGCTTATTTGCGGTAAATTTTATTGCCTGAAAAGTCGGGCAGTATTTTAAATAATAAATGTCAAGAATTTTTCTGATGGTATAAATTATTTCCCCACTACTACTTTAGCAAAGCGAATAATTTTATTATTTAGATAATATCCTTTTTGCACTTCATCAACCACTTTGCCTACTAATTCCGGAGTTGGAACCGGTACTTCAGTTATTGCCTCATGTTGTTCTACATCAAAATCTTTATGAATGCTTTCCATCGCTTTTAATCCTTTAGCTTGTAATACATTCCGGAGCTTGGTAAAAACTAATTGAATACCTTCTTTAATCTGGTCTTGATCGTCGCTCTGTTGTAATTGTTTTTCGGCACGGTCGCAATCATCCAACACATCTAACATAGAAGTTATTACTTCTTTACCTGCTGTTTGAATCAGTTCAATTCTTTCCTTTGCATTTCTTCTTTTAAAATTATCAAACTCTGCAAACAAGCGCATGTATTTGTCTTTTTGCTCTTCAATTTCTTTTTGAAGTTTTTCGTCAGTATTTGCCAAATCGGGATTACTCAGGTGGGTGTTTCCCGGGATTTCAGAATCGGAATTGATATCCATTCCTTCATAAATACTTTCTTCTGTCATTTCAGGGTTACCCTTTATGCTGTCATTATGTTCCATAACTCTATAAAATTTCGTCTTTTTTAACTTAAATCGTTTTTAATAGTTTGCAAAGGTAGTATTGTCAAACATTTTGCCAAGCCTTATTTGCAGCCATATTGACAAGTTTTTAATACGCAGCTTCTAATATGCCGGCCTGCTTACGAATCAATTACCTTTACGGCATGAAAAGTATTATTCTTAATAAAAATATTGGACGAAGGGTAGAATTGGGGCATCCCTGGATATTTAATAATGAAGTTAACCGTGGAAAAGCATTGGATGCGGCCGCAAAACCGGGTGAAATTGTTGAAGTATATGCGTTTGATAAAAAATTTATTGGCAAGGGGTATTACAATCCACAATCGCAGATTATGGTGCGGTTATTAACCCGGGATAAGAACGAAACCATTGACGAAAACTTTTTTTTAAACAGCATAAAAAAAGCCTGGCAATACCGCCAGCAGATTGGTTATACCGAAAATTGCCGATTGGTATTTGGCGAAGCCGATGATTTGCCACAATTAATTATTGATAAGTTCAACGACTATTTTGTAATTCAAACCCTTGCATTGGGAATTGATGTTTGGAAACCTGCAATTGTAAAAGCGCTTGAGCAGTTGTTTGCTCCCAAAGGAATTTATGAAAGAAATGATGTGCCCGTAAGGGAATTGGAAGGCATGGAGCAACATAAAGGGTTTTTATCTGCAGAGTTTGATACAAATATCTGCATCAGCGAAAACGGTGTAAAATTTAATGTTGATATTGCCAACGGACAAAAAACCGGTTTCTTTCTAGATCAGCAAGATAACCGTAAAGCCATCCAGCATATTGTAAAAGGTGCCGATGTTTTGGGGGCGTTTTGTTATACAGGTTCTTTTGAAATAAGTGCCGCTTTTTATGGTGCTAAAAAGGTTTTGGGTTTAGATATTTCGCAATCGGCCATCGACATGTGCAATAAAAATGCAGCATTAAACGGCCTTGAAAATACTTGTGAATTTAAATGTGTAAATGCCTTTGATGAATTAAAAAACTATACAAAAGAACGCCACCAGTGGGATGTTGTAATGCTGGATCCGCCTTCATTTGCAAAGAGCCGCAGCAGTATTGAAAAAGCTATTGCAGGGTATAAAGAAATTAATTTACGGGGTATGAAACTGGTAAAACCCGGAGGCTTTTTAGTAAGCTCCAGTTGTACCAATCTGGTGCATCCCGAATTATTTTTAGACACTATTTATTCAGCAGCAAAGGATGCCAAACGAAAGTTACGCCAGGTGGTATTCAATGCACAATCAGCCGATCATCCCATTATTCGTGGACAAGAAAATACACACTATCTAAAATTTTTAATTGTGCAGGTGTTGTGATGAATTTATTTTAATAATTCAATGATGGCAGCCTCCAGATTTTTTCCTTCCAGATCGATGGCAACAACGATGCCTTTTTTATTTAAAAGAAAACTGGCAGGGATGGCTTCAACGCCGTATTGCGCTGCAACTTTTGAGTTCCATCCGCCTAGATCGATTACCTGACTGTATTTTATTTTATCCTGTTTAATAGCATTGATCCAGGATGATTTTTTACTGTCGATGGAAACACCATAAACTTCAAAGCCCTGGCTCTTGTACTTTTCGTACAATTTTACAACTAGGGGATTGGCTTCCCTGCAGGGCCTGCACCAACTTGCCCAAAA
>JANPAP010000591.1:0-3172 GCA_031429975.1 Chitinophagaceae bacterium | reverse complement strand
GCTTTAAAAAATCATCCTGATATTTCGGATAAAACCAAGCAACGGGTTAATGAATTGGCAGCAGCACTAGATTACGAACCCAATGCCAATGCCATTAATTTGCGATCCAAAAAAAATAATTTATTTGGGTTGATTGTTCCCATGGTGGCTAATTATTTTTATGATTCCTTTATTGCATCTATAGAAGAAGAATGCAGAAAAAATAATTACACTTTAATGATATTGCAATCGGGGGATGACCCAACCGTTGAAATTGAAAATTTAAAACTGTGCCGACAAAACAGAATTACAGGATTATTTGCTTGTATCACTTCAAAAACAAACAACATCGACCCTTATTTAAAATTAAAGGATTTGGACGTGCCGGTTATTTTTTTTGACAAAGTACCCGACGATACAAATTGCAATAAAGTTTGTGTGGCCGACACCCTCTCAGCTACCATTGCAGCAAAACAAATTCTAAAGAAAAAAAAGAAAGATATTCTTGCCATTTTTGGTGATAAAAATTTTTCAATTACAAAAAAAAGACTGGAAGCTTTTACCGACACGATTGATGGTAAAATTAAAACTACAGTAATACATGCAGACAGTACTTTGGAAGCAGAAAAGCTTTGCAGCAAACTACTGAAGCAAAAGCCTGATACTATTTTTTGCATGAGTGATGAAATTCTTGCCGGCGTTATGAAAGCAGTACAAAAGGCCAATTTAAAAATTCCGGATAATATTGCTGTAATAGCCATCAGCAACGGCTTTATACCAAAATTATACCATCCCGAAATTACTTATGTTGAAACAAGTGGATACAAATTAGGCAAGTTGGCATTTACCAGTATGCTGGCTTGCATAGCAGGTAATAATAATTTTCATGAACTTACCATTGAGTCAATATTAGTAGAAGGAGGATCGATTTAAAACTTATTATAACCTTTGATGTTGTATAGATATGATTGCAGAAAACAATAGTCAATTATTAGCGCAATTGGAGCATTTACTGGCCGAAAACAGCAGCTTGAAAGACCTATTGAATGAATACCAGTTGTTATTTGATGCAAAGAATATTACTACAAGAAACTTACAGGAAGAAGTAACAGAATCGCATGCTTTAAAAAGCCTGTTTAATTTACAACAAAACGAACTGCAACTGTTGAAGGATTATTTAAACCGTGTGCAGGAAACAGCCGAAAGTGCTTTGGAACGGGAAGCTGAATTAGAAAAGCAGGTAACCCAATCCGTTAGTAGTTCCTTTCAGCTGCAGGATATACAAGTGCAATACAATTATTTACAGGTTCAATTGGAAAGCCTGCAACAGGAACTACAACAGCTGCAACAAAAAATATTATTGCAACAACAAAACAGTAGCCGGGCTGCCGAACTGGAAAGCCTTTTAGAAAATGCAAGGGAAGAAATAAAAAACATGTCGGAGAATTTATAACCGATTTCAAAAAAACTAAAGATGCTTTTTTGTTTTAGTTAATGATTGAAATTTACATCCTAATTAAATCTACCATGACCAATATTGCAGACATAAGAAAAGACTATCAATTGCAACAACTTGACGAAACGCATGCAGCTTCCAATGCCATTACACAGTTTAGTAACTGGTGGCAGGAAGCTTTACAAAGCGGTATAGATGATGTAAATGCCTGCACACTTGCCACTGCCAGCAGCAGCGGAAAGCCATCTGCTAGAATTGTATTATTGAAAGGATTTAATAAAGATGGTTTTGTTTTTTTTACAAATTACCAAAGCCAGAAAGGCAGGGAGTTGGCCGAAAATCCACAGGCCTGTTTGGTATTTTATTGGAAAGAACTGGAGCGGCAAATCAGGATTGAGGGAATCATTGAAAAAATTGCAGCAATCGATAGCGACGAATATTTTTTCAGCCGCCCAACAGGCAGCCAGATCGGCGCATGGGCTTCGCCACAAAGTTCCGTAATCAGTAACCGCCAGCTAATTGAAGACAATGTAAAAAAATACGAAACCGAATTTCAATCAAACCCCATCAGCCGGCCGGCACATTGGGGTGGTTATATTTTAAAACCACAGCTCATCGAATTCTGGCAGGGCCGCAGCAACCGCCTGCACGACCGCCTGCAATACAGTTTAGTTTCAAACGATAACTGGACCATCAACCGGTTGGCACCTTAATCAAAAAATATAATATTCGGCAAACAAAAACAGGCATCAAAAAATTGATGCCTGTTTGCATTACAAAATAAAAACTTAATTGGCCAACGCCGATTGCAATTGAATCTTAGGCAGTCCAACAGCGTCTTTTACATTTACTTCATAACTGAAGTTTTTGGCAAACTTACCGGTGTTCTTATCCAGAAAATCCTGAACTTGTTTAACATTGTCGGCTTCCCAAAGGCAGGTGGCTGTCATCTTATCGGTTGAAGGATAAATACCATGCACCCTTAAAGGAGATGGCAGGTTTTGAGTTTTTTCTTTTGCAGCTTTCCAGAATTCAACTGGATTGCTGATGTTGTGATGTGCTATAACTAACATGATTTTTAAATTTAAAAAATGATAAAAAATTGTTTTTAAAACAAGTGGCTGCAGCGGTTAAAAAAAGTATTCATCAGGGCTGATACGCTGTTAAAAGGTACAAAAAAAAGGGAGTATAAAAAAGCTGAAATTTGCTAAAGTCTTTCAATGTTTCAACTTACTGAAAAACAGTGGCTGGCAGGAATTAAAAAATGTAATACATAAAAAAACACAGGACTGCAGCCATTTTTGGCCTGCAAACAATTTGTTTTAAAAAACAAAAAAAGGAAAGACATCCATTTTTATTGCCCATAATTTAAATGCTCTTAATACAACTTTTTTAAGGCAAACAAATTTGTTGCAGTAAATGCAGTTGCTGTTTTGTAGGGCTTGCAGTACCTGGCTTTTTATGAAGGGTTACCGGAGTATCTGTAACAATTTTTAGGGCTGCTGCTGCATATTTTACAGCTTCTTCTTTTTTATGCAATGCTGCACAAATATGAGCGCCGGTTTCATTATAATAAAATCGGGCATCATCCATTTTTAATTGATGTGCTGAAAAATTTTGAAGCAGTTCATAAGCGCTTTCCATTTTATCAATTTCACCTGTTTTAAAAATAGCAACAGCAAATTTTAATACCGCTAAACCACTGGTGCCGCTGCTCGAATTTTGTGCAGCACAATA
>JANPAP010000590.1:0-1725 GCA_031429975.1 Chitinophagaceae bacterium | reverse complement strand
GCCGAAAAATATTTTATAAATAGAAAGCCTGTTGCAAAAGAATTGTTTTTTGCCGAATTTGAAATTGAAGATGAAATTGTGTTAAGGAAAAATTAATTGAAAATATTTTTTATATTAATAAGGCAACTTTTAAAATTCAACATTAATAATAATAACCAATGAGTGTATTAATAAAAAACGGAAGAATCATTACTGCAGATGCAGATTATATCGCCGACATTTTTATTGAAGGCGAAACCATAAAAACAATCGGAAAAAATTTGGATGTTGTAGCCGATAAAATAATTGATGCAACTGGCAAATTGGTTATGCCCGGCGGTATAGATCCACATGTGCATTTGGATATGCCTTTTATGGGCACCTTCAGCAGCGATAATTACGAAACCGGTACCCGTGCTGCTTTACATGGTGGTACTACCATGGTTATAGATTTTATTTTACAAACGCAGGGCAAGAGTTTAGGCAATGCTTTAAGCGAATGGAAAGGACGTAGCGATAACAATTGTGTAGGCGATTACAGCTTCCACATGGCGGTTACCGATTTTAATGAGGATACCAAAAAAGAGATTCAACATTTTATAGAAGAAGAAGGCATCACATCCTTTAAAACATTTATGGCCTACAAAGGCGCCTTGATGATTGACGACCGGCAGATGATTGGCTTGATGAATGAAGTAAAAAAACATGGAGGTTTAATAAACGTTCATGCAACCAATGGTGATATGATCGACTTCCTGGTGGCCAAGCATAAATCAGAAGGAAAGCTGGCGCCACTGTATCATTATTTATCACAACCCGAAATTACCGAAGCCGAAGCCAGTGGCCGTTTTGCCGATATGGCATCCTACACCGGTTGCCCGGGTTATATTGTGCACCTTACCTGCGAAGGGGCATTAAATGCGGTACGCAATGCCACCCGCCGCAATCAAAAAGTTTTTGTGGAAACCTGTATTCAATATTTGCTGTTGGATGCATCCTTGTATGAAAATAATTTTGAAGGAGCAAAGTGGGTAATGAGTCCTCCATTGCGACAGAAAAAAGATCAGGCTACTTTGTGGGCAGGTATCAACCAGGGCCTTGTTCAAGTGGTAGCAACCGATCACTGTCCTTTTAAGTGGGAGCAAAAACTGATGGGTAAAGATGATTTTTCAAAAATACCCAACGGTCATCCAGCCATTGAAAACAGGATGGAATTATTGTTCAGCGAAGGGGTTGTAAAAAATAAAATCACACTAAATAAATTTGTAGAAGTGGCTTCTACCAATGCGGCAAAAATTTTCGGCATGTTCCCCCGTAAAGGAACCATTGCAGTTGGCAGCGATGCCGATATTGTAATTTGGGATCCAACAGAAAAGCATACCATATCCGCAGCTACCCATCACATGAATGTAGATTATAGTGGCTACGAAGGATGGGAATTAACAGGTAAAATTAAAACAGTATTGTTAAGAGGAACAGTTGCCATTGAAAATGGTAATTGCAGTGTGGGTAAAGGTTTTGGGAAGTTTATTAAACGCAATAAAGTTGCTCAAATAATTTAGAAAATAGTTTAGAGTTATAAATTAATAGTTATGAGTTTTAAATTTTGCTGTCATTCCGAGGAACGAGGAATCTGCTGAATAAAAAACAAATGTTGAAATTAGTTATGAGTGGAGGAGATAGTTTAGAGTTATGAATTAATAGTTATGAGTTTTAAATTTTGCTGTCATTCCGAGGAACGAGGAA
>JANPAP010000589.1:0-1811 GCA_031429975.1 Chitinophagaceae bacterium | reverse complement strand
AAAGCAGCCATGCCCCCCCCAATGGCTCCCATGTCTTTCATACGCCGCATCATTTCTGGCCGGGTTGCTACTACCGGTGCAGTGGTTGCACTTAAGCCTTTAACTTCTACCGTCATGTGTAAGGCATTCTTTTGTTTTTCAAATAAAGATTTAAGTTGTTCGCTTTCCTCTTTATTCAATACACTTTCACTATTCTCCGATTTGTCAATTAAGTTATCAACGATATCTGCGTCTACCCTGGTAAATTGTACATTTTCCCATTTCATTTCAATGGTATTAATAAACGCAGCATCCACCAATGTTTCCATTTTAATAACCTTTAAACCCTTTGCAGCTGCAGCTTGTATAAAAGCATCTTGCTGCACCGGATTGGTAGTATATAAAATAACCTGCTTGCCTTCTTTATTTTTTTGCAGGGTTTCGGTGGCCAGTTTATATTCTTCGAACGTATAAAATTTCGCAGCTGTTTCTGTTGATTCAGGAACTGCATCTTCCATCACTAAAAACTTATTGGCCTTCTCCAAAAACTTATCATCCGTCATCATACCATACTTTACAAATAAACCCAAGCTCTCCCATTTATCTTCTAACGACTTTCGGTCATTTTTAAAAATCTCTTCTAATTTATCAGCAACTTTTTTGGTGATGTGTGAATTGATTTTACGTACATTGGGATCACCCTGTAAATAGCTCCTGCTAACATTTAAGGGAATATCCGGACTGTCGATTACACCTTGCAACAGCATTAAAAATTCCGGTACAATATCTTTTACTTCATCGGTTACAAAAACCTGGTTGCAGTATAATTGAATTTTATCCTTTTGAATTTCGTGGCTTTGTTTAATTTTTGGGAAATATAAAATTCCCGTAAGATTAAATGGGTAATCAACATTTAAATGAATCCAGAATAATGGTGGTTCATTATATGGATATAACTCTTTATAAAAATTTTGATAATCTTCTGTTGTTAATTCAGATGGTTTTTTTGTCCAGGCTGGTGCAATATTATTGATTTGTTTTTCTTCAAATAAAATGGGTACCGGTAAAAATCTACAAAATTTATCAAGGATTGTTTTAACCCGATGCGTTTCTAAAAATTCAATACTTTCTTCATTCAGGTATAAAACAATATCGGTTCCCCTACTGTCTTTTTCTACTTCTTCTAATGTAAATTCCGGACTTCCATCGCATTCCCATTTTACTGCTTTAGCTCCTTCCTTAAATGATTTTGAAATTACTTCCACCTTTTCACTCACCATAAATGAAGAATAAAATCCCAATCCAAAATGACCAATTATATTATTTTCATTTTGCCCTTTGTATTTATTTAAAAACTCCTCTGCACCACTAAATGCAACCTGGTTCAGGTATTTATCCATCTCTTCTTCCGTCATCCCAATTCCTTTATCAGAAATGGTTAGTGTTTTCTTTTCAGCATCAATTTTTATTTCAATTCCCAACTCTCCCAACTCTCCCTTTGCTTCTCCTAAAGAAGAAAGTGTTTTTAATTTTTGGGTAGCATCCACTGCATTGCTTACCAATTCCCTTAAAAAAATATCGTGTTCGCTGTATAAAAATTTTTTGATGATTGGGAAAATGTTTTCCGTTTGTACCCGTATGTTTCCTTTTTGCATAATAAAAATTATTTTTTTATAAAAAGTCAAATTCAATGCCATCAACAATTTGCTGCCAAGCTGACAAGCAAATTGCAAAAAAGAATTAATTAACTGACAAGTAAGGGTAAAAAAAATAGCCCCGGAAAACCGAGACTATTTTTTATTATTTTAAAGTACCTATTAGTTACCAGTTAC
>JANPAP010000588.1:0-5517 GCA_031429975.1 Chitinophagaceae bacterium | reverse complement strand
AAAGATAAGGGCCAATTTACAGGCAAGGCTAAGGGTGAGCCCACATGTAAAATATATAACGGCTGAAGAGATTCAAATAATGCAAATACCTGAAATGGGGCGAAAAATAGTTAAGTTTATAGACAGGAGGGATTGAATAGTTGGATGGGTATATTGATGAATTGCTAAATGGTTTTTAATTTGAAAAGAATATTATTACCATTTAGCTTTCCGGGGCTATCGAATTAGCATCAAGTCGATTTTGCATAAATTTTTATCACAGTCCCACATTTGAAACCTTACAACCATTTAACAATTTAGCCATTCATCAATATACCCTGCTGGGTTTTGCTTTGCTCAATGGCAATCATAATGGTTTCCATTATTTCATCATTGGTGGCTGTATAATCAATTACTAACGGCGCTTTAAATTTTACTGATAATGGCGTGCCTTTCTTCAGCATCTTCAATCCCTTTTTATCAAACGCTTTATTAAAACCACTGATTACAATTGGTATTACAATTGGGTGGTTTTGTTTTATCAATAAAACTGCCCCCTTTCTCCCATCAGCAAAAGGTTTGGTAGTGCCTTGTGGAAAATTAATGATCCAGCTATTTTTTAAAGCTCTGTCGATTTTTCTAGTATCCGAAGGATCAAGTCCCTGCCGTACTTCCTTGCTTCCTTCGTTCCAGGTTCTTTTTACAGTAATGGAACCTGCCAGTTCAAACAAGCGGGTCATCCAGTTTTTTTTCATTGTTTCTGCTGCAGAAACAAAGAACACACCCGTAAAAGGATTTAATAAATAATAAGGTATGCCCAGTTTGTTTTTCTTTCTCCATTTTACAGCACAAAAAATGTGTAGAAATGTAATTACCTCTGCAAAATAAGTTTGGTGGTTGCTTACAAATAAAACATTTTTTTTAGGAAGATCTTTAAGATGTTCTGTTCCTTCAATCTTTAATTTATTGAAAATGGCTAGCCCGGGATAAGAAATGGATCCCACAACCATATATACAAGGGCTCTTACCAATTTTAAATTTTTTAGCTTGGAAATTATTTCACTCATATGGGCTTTATATGAAAACAAAAAGAAACTAAAACTGTAATCTTTTTATTTAGTTAATTTGAAATTCTGCTGATTTAAAGGATTGCTTTTTTAGGTAATGATTAAAAAAATCAACAATGTACGTATTGATTCGTTTTATGTTTCCATTATTATCCCCATTCCCAATCAGTGCATTCATTTTTTCATTTATTTTAACCGGAAAAATAGAACAATCACTAAAAACAAAATGCCTGGAGTTGTTGACGTGAATAGAATAAAATGGGGTTGTTTTGCCATAAATTATTTTATTAGCAATTGCCCATAATGGATAACTATCACTTTGCAAAAGCATAAACGGTTTTTTCATTTCATTTTTATACAAATCACCAAATTGAAAACAATCCAAATTTACTCCAGCTTTTATGTTGCTATCTACATAACAAAGTTGCCCCGATACAGCACCACCAACCGATTGGCCTAAAGTGCCCACCTTTGAAAAATCCATTTTCCCATACAATCTATCAGTTACAAATTGATTATTTATTTTTTCTAAAGTATCCAATATATATTGGGCGTCTTTTACCCATAAACGAACGCTTTTATCAAAAACCTTCATGCCCCTTAAATAAGCCTTTAATATACGATTGGTTTGTTTTGTATTAGTAGTATCCGGATTTTTTTTATGCATAAACTCTACTTTTTTCCATTGTAGGTACGCTTTGGTCATCCTGTACTTATTAATTTTTAAAACCTTTCCTTCTGCAGTATTGGCTATAACTTGGTCGTAAGGATGTGTAATGCTTACAACAAAATAACCATGGCTGGCAAGGTTTTCCATTTGCGCTGAATAAAAATCATCCAACCCAAAATAATATCCTGGCGAAAAAATAATTACAGGAAATTTTTCTTCCTTTTGTGAAACCGGTATGTTTTCAAAAGAAAAAGTTTTATATTTTTTTAGGCTATCAAAAAAAACTTTGTCATCATTAAATATCTTGTAGTTTTCCCAAAGCGTTGTTGCACTATAATCCTTTAAATACATGTTTTCCTTTTCTCCCTTTTCATCAGCAGGATACCATATTTTAACTTGCAACGATCGTTTGTCACCCCACTTTAATGTCAGCTTTTCCTTACGTGTTGTATCTGTAAAAAATAAATTTTCTGTTCCAACAAAATATTGCCCTGTTGGTTTTGGAAGAAATCTATTGAGCTGACCAAGAGTTATTTTACTTAACAGGAAAAAGAAAATTAAACAGTATGCTATCTTGTTCATAATTATTTTTTGGTGATGCAAATAAACAAAAATTCATTTGTATAAAATTCATTTGGCTGTTGAACTTATAGGATAACTATACCCCATTTGCATATCATAGAATATTAAACATTAATAATAATATGACAAGCAGCGTATTGGGTTTATATACCATCTTAAATTAATACCTTTAGTAAAGAAACCTAAGGGACAGTTGAGTACAGTCTGCGGCTATACGCCGGTATCGGATCTCATATAAAATTGTTTAGCATGAAACGAACTCTTTTTATTCTGGGCTTCCCCTTATTCCTACTTTCATGTAGAGATAAAAATAACAGTTTGGGAAAAATTAATGCCTATGTACCAGTGTATGCAAGTAACCAGGACGCAACACAATTAAGCTGGCAAAACCCTCAGTCAATAGCTAAAGGCGGCAAAATTGCCACTATTGGCAACAGGCTTTACCAGGTAGAAGAAGATAAAGGCATACATGTAATAGACATTTCGACGCCTGCTGCACCAGTAAAAATTGGGTTTATTAAAAACAGCCTTTGCCGGGAGCTTTCGCTAAAGGGCAATTACATTTATACCAATAATTTAAATGACCTTGTAGTTTTAGATGTTACCAATGCCAATACATTTAGAGTAAGCGCAAGAATTAGTAATGCCTTTCCCGATCTGGCATTACAATATCCCCCGGTTACCAATTGCTATTTTGAATGTGCAGATCCTGCCAGGGGCATAGTAATAGAATGGAGGCTTCAACAAGTTGATAACCCTAAATGCAAACGATAATGAAAAAATATATATTTGCTTCGCTACTACTGATCATCATTTTTTCAGCATCCTGCACAAAAGATTCTGTAGGTACCAGCAGCAATGAAGTGGGACAAAATGGATCGCTAACCCGCTTTATAGTTGTAAATAATTACCTCTATACCATTAATAATAATGCACTAAAAGTATTTGACATTACCAACCCATCTACCCCGGTTTATAAGAATACACTGCAGGTTGGCTTTTCTATACAAACCATTTTACCTTACCAGGATAAACTTTTTATAGGCTCAAATAATGCTATGTATATTTACTCAATTGCCAATCCTGAATTACCGGCAAAGCTTTCGGAAACAGCGTATTTTGTAAGAGGCCACGACCCGATTGTTGCTGTTGACTCGGTAGCATACGCTACTGTAAGAAATGGGTTTGGTGGTGGTGGTGTGTTAAACTGCTTTAATATAAAAGATATCAGCCTGCCGCAAAATGTAAATATTCTGAGAATGACAGACCCTTATGGATTGGGTATAAAAGATTCGGCTTTGTATGTATGCGAAGCAGATAGCGGAATTAAGGTATTTAATATTGCCAAAGCCTATATACCGGTACTAAAGAACGAAATAAAGTTTAATGAAACGGCTTATGATGTAATCGTTAAAAACAACATTTTAATTTGTTACATAAAAGCTGGTGTAGCACTATTTGATATTTCTAATGTATACTTGCCTGTTTTAATTGCCACTGTTAAAAACTAACCCAATATTTATATTTTACCCTCTATGCCATTTCGCTGTTTAATTATTGCAGGGTTTATATTTTTTAGTGCAGGCCGTACTACCGCTCAATCTAAAAAAGATGATATTTATATCCGAACTAATCTGTTGTCACTTATAGAGCCTTTAGCTGGTGGTCCTACAATAGGTTTAGAGTATTTTTTAGCCGATCATTTTAGCCTGGGTAGTGATGTTGGTATTATTTTATATGATATTACAAAAACACAAAACGATAATTTGGGTAACCCCCATGGCTATAAAATAAAGCCTGAACTAAGGTACTACCTGTATAAAAAAAATAGTAAAAAAAAGCTACGCATGTTTTTAAGTTTAGAAGGCCTGTTTTTAAGCACCACCACCCGTAACTATAATTCGTTACCCATTTTAGACAACACAGGCAATGTGGTGTATAACTATTTAGGCGGATACGATGAAATAAAGAAAGTAAAGGGTGCTGTAAGTAAATGCGGCTTGCAAATACCCCGGTTTATTTTTGAAAAAATGATTTTTGAAGTTTATGCAGGTGTTGGAGTAAGAGACAGACGATACAGCTATAAAAATTTACCTGCTGGCGCAAGTGTTCCAAATGAAAACTTGCAGAACAGAAATGCTTTTAGTATATATCGGGATGGCACATTTCCTTCTATTTCGGCTGGGTTTAAACTGGTGTATAAAATAAAATAGCATTACAACAAAACTTATATTTTAAGAGATAATAAAAGAGGCTGTCTCATAAATAAACTTTTTGAGAATTTCTTCGGATCCCTGATGGAGAGACAAAGTCGTTTAAACGAATCTCAGGGCGATTATTTAATTATGAGATAGCCTCTTGTTTATAACCATTAGCAGATTTTTAATTGATTTTTATATCTGCTTGGTTTTTCAGCAATCCACAAAAATTGGCAACGTTTGCGTAGATAAAGGGATTAATTATGCTGATAAAGTGGGATATTTATGATGGGTATATCTTTTTACATTCATTCCACAAAGTGGAAAAAAGGAAGCTGGCTTTGCAACGGTGAAATTTAAATTTATAAAGAATTATTTTTTTTAGTGCAGGGGAGGCATTCAGGTGTAAAAAATCTTTTAAACTCGTTACAGTACAGCATTTTAGTCGTATCTTTGGCATTGGGCAATGAAATAAAAGAATGGGCAGAAATTGTAAATTATACATGATTTTGGATTGATTGAAATACACACACAAATACAGCATGGTGTTTGTAATACTTAACAAGCTATTGAAATGATCGCCCCATTATAAAAATGGGTTTATAAATAATTGATATGAAAAAAATTTTACTTGCCCTTACTGTTGTTCTTACCTCGGTTGCTTCTTTTGCTGCAACTTATTATTCGCAGGGTAACCTGGCCGCAAATACACTAGGAAACTGGAATTCTAACAGATTAGGCGGTGGTAGCACACCAGCTAACTTTACTACAGCAGGTGACATTTTTGTTGTTCAGGGAACGGGCAATGGTGGTACTTCACCCCATGCTATGACTAACAGCAGTACACAAACTTTTGGAACTGCTGCTAATAATACAAAACTTCAAATTGAAAGCGGGGCATCCCTAACAGCAACAAGTGCAATAACCTTTGCTGCTGCCGGGCAATTTCAAATTGATGCAGGTGGAACTTATACTCATGCACATGGCAGTGCATTCAGTGCTATTTTAGGCGGCGTAGAAA
>JANPAP010000587.1:0-3932 GCA_031429975.1 Chitinophagaceae bacterium | reverse complement strand
GTATTAGGTGTGGTGGAAGTTACATTTAAGGTTCCTGCTGTTATGGTATAAGTACCTGCAATCCCCAGCACTGCATTGGATGCCAATTGTAGTGAAGTGCCATTAATGGTAACGCCAAATAAATTTGCAGTGCCAGTAAATAAACTGCTGCCAGTAAAAGTTGCAGTACCCGCAGTAGCGGTAAAGCTGCCACTCACATCTAATACAGATGAAATGCTAAAATTAGAAACGGTGGTAACGCTGCCCGGAACGGTAAGATTATAAAAACTAAGGCTGCCACTCGATGAAATGGTTTTTGAGGCTCCGTTCATCGTTATACTTCCGCCGGTGCTTGTAAATGTCGCAGCTGTGTTTACAGTTACATTCCCTGTAATGATAACATCGGCAATTGAAGATACAGTACCTGAAACAATAAGATTACTTAAAGTGATACCGGTGCCTGAAATGGTTTTTGAAGCGCCTGACATTGTTACTGTACCTCCACTGTTATGTGTGAAAGTGCCTACACCAGATGTCGAAAGATTACCTGACACAGACATTGTAGTGGCAGTAGCAGTAATACCTGAACCACTTATTGATAGATTGTTAAAATTATGTGTGCCTGTGCCGCTTATGATTGCATTTGTTCCACTCAAAGTAATGGTACCAGTGCTTCCTGTAAACGTGCCGTTATTGATCCAGTTACCAGCAACTGTATGTGAAAATGTGCCGCTGTTAAAAGTTGTACCAGTTCCTATATCAACCAAACCTCCAAAACTAATATTGGAAGCTGTGGTATATGTTACTGAACTGCCCGTGCCTATTGAACTTGTAAAGTTGCCGGCAATGGTAAACGCTGATGCAGGCATTGTTTTAGTGGCTGCTCCAGTGCTGCTTAAAAAATTTAAATGTCCATAAGTTTGTGCAGATACGGTTTGATCAGTTCCGGAATATTGAACAGTGCTTGAGAGACCGAAAGTATAATTGTTGTAATTGGCTGGTAAAGTATTTACTCCCCCAATTTTTAATGTGGAAGAATTTGAAACATTAAGTGTTCCACCAGCTACAGTTGTTCCTCTGTTTGCAGTAAAAGTTGAGAGATCCAAAGTGCCGGAAACAACATTTATGTTACCGGTTGCCGATGTTGTTGAATTTAATGCTATTAAATTACCTGCAAGCGTTTTTGTTAATGAGCCACTTATTAAAAGAGTAGAATACGTATAAGCAGTACTGATGGTTTGATTTAGAGCAGTGGCACTGTATTCAACAGTACAGCCTGCACTTAATGTAAAAGTGCCTGTTGATGCATAATTCCCTGCAAAAGTAGCTGCATTTACTTTCAATACAGCACTTGTTCCAACCGTGAGTTTACCAGCTCCTGATACCTGGAAACTGGGGCTTTCATTGGGGTTTAACGTGCCATTTACTGTAAGTATGTTTGAATTTCCTGTTCCATCCACAATTATGTTTTGGGTTAATGTAACAGTGCTGCTGGCATTGATAGTTATTTTCCTAAAAGAAGTTGTGCTATTACCTCCCAAAGTTTGAGCTATTCCTGCAAAAACCACGGTGGTTTTATTAGTAGATCCAGTGTAGGAGCCAGCATTACTCCAATTGCCTGTAAGGGTAATAGTTGACCTTCCATGTAGCATTGTTCCATTAGCATTAATAGTAATATTGCCTGACACTGTAAGGCCTTTATCAACAGAAATCGTAGTGGCAACCGTTCCACCAAGCGTTAATGATTTACAAACTGATGAAGCGCTTATTGCAGGCTGATTGGGGCCCGTAAAGTTTGCATCACCTATTATTGCATCAACAGAAGAGGTAGGAACGCCGTTTGTCCAATTAGCGGCAGTTGACCATGCAGTGCTGGTAGTGCCTTTCCAACTTGTTTGTGCAAATGAATTGTTGGCTAAGAATAGTATTACAACCAATATTAACGAGGAGTATATTTTATGGTTTTTCAAATATTAATTATTGGATGAATTATTAAATAGCATCCAGAGTAAAATGTTGAATTTCCTACAGGATGAGTTGGTTTTTTGTTTTGGCAAATATCTGTAATATCTTTATTCAAAAAGATATTATACTAATTGCCTGTGGTTTTTGTAGGGATTTCTCCCCTAGTAAACGCAGAACTTTATTAAAAATTGTGTTGAATTTGTTTATAAATAAGTATTCAGCTTTTATTATCCACCCTTGCCTTATTCAACCGGTCATTGATGGCTCTGCCGATTCCTTCATTTGGAAATTCTTCTGCTAAAATTACATCTACATTTAACTGATCAATTTTGCGGAGTGCTGCAAATAATTTATTGGCCGCTTCGGCCAGATCTTTTTTTGGAGACAATATAAATTGATTGGCTGCATCAATTCCATCAAACAATTTTGAGAAACTTATACTTGCAATCCGTTTGCCGGAAAACTGATTTTTCAATGCATCAATATCACCCAAATACAATGGCGTATTTGGAGCATAATGCGATTTTAATTGTCCCGATGTTTCAGGATTTTGTTGTGGTGAAAATTTTGGCATCGATATTTTTTCGCCCAAAATATTTTCCATTTCTTCAATACCAATTCCACCGGAGCGGTATAATAAAACCTGTTCATTTTCATCAAAACCAATGATGGTAGATTCAAGTCCTACGACCGAATTTCCGCCATCCAATATATAGGGAATTTTTCCTGAAAGTCCTTCCAGCACATGCATTGCTGTGGTAGGACTGATATATCCAAATGGATTTGCACTTGGTGCCGCCAAAGGAAAATCAAGCAATTTCAACAGCATCAAGGTTAAGGGATGATCGGGAATCCGGATGGCCACTCTATCGCTGCCGGCAGTTACAATATCGGGGATGATGGCTTTCTTTTTTAATAAAAATGTAAGTGGTCCCGGCATAAATTTTTTGGCAAGCAGGTCCGCCTTTTCAGGGATGTATTCAACATATTTTTTTACTTCCTCCCAGTTACTGCAATGCACAATCAATGGGTTAAAGGAAGGCCTGTTTTTTGCTTCAAATATTTTAATTACGGCATCTTCATTCAATGCATTTGCTGCAAGTCCATACACCGTTTCTGTTGGTATTGCAACTAATTCACCATTCAATAAATGTTGTTTTGCAATTTCGATATCAGTGCCAATAATTGTTTGCATAAATTTCAGTTGCAAATATAACAGGCTTGTGGTTTACAATAACCTCTCTGCTAATTTTAATCATTGCCTTATAAAGGCTTGTTAAATTAATTATGGAATGCAACCAAAAAGTTTTTTAAGGTATCATTAATTAGATTTGCAACTTGATATGTGTATAAAGAATTTTATTTTAATAATTGTAACCGCTTTTATTTCCACGCTGGCATTTTCTCAAACGCCTTGTAATAATTTGGGTCAAACACCCGGCACAGCATTTCCGGTTTGTGGTACCGATACTTTCAGTCAGCAAACAGTTCCGGCCTGTGGTGGAAAGCAAATTTTTGCACAAGGCTGTACCGATTTTTTAAGCGATATCAATCCTTACTGGTACCGGTTTACCTGTTTTACTGCCGGTACATTGGGCTTTGTTATTTCGCCTAATAATGCTTCGGATGATTACGATTGGCAAATTTTTGATATTACCAACCGCAATGCCAATGATGTGTATACCGATGCCTCTTTATTTGTAGCATGCAACTGGTCTGGTGAGCCGGGCAATACGGGTGCATCTGCTGCTGGTACCAGTTTATCGGTTTGTGGATCTACGGGAACGGGGCCAATCCGTCCTTTGTTCAGTGCCATGCCAACATTAATTCAGGGGCATGAATATATTTTATTAGTAAGTCATTTTACTGCATCGTCTCAAAGTGGTTACAAATTATCTTTTGCCGGTGGTACGGCAAGTATTACCGATCCGGTTGAACCGGCGCTTGTTAGTGCCCGTGCTATTTGTGATGGGGTTAAGATGACGGTA
>JANPAP010000586.1:0-2700 GCA_031429975.1 Chitinophagaceae bacterium | reverse complement strand
GTGGAGCCGGTTGTGTATTGGTAACATTGGCTGTTAAAAAAGGCCTGTTATTACCCCATTTCGGACTGATGGGATTTGTAATTGCCCCTGTAGGTACCCAGCAAAACGAGTCTGCCTGCATGTTATAGGGTAATTGAAAAGGATCCAGGTATGATTGATGACCAGCATCTGTTTTTGAATAATTGTAAATAGCTGTTGCAATATCTTTTCCAAATTGAATGGAACGGTTGATGGTTTCTGAATTTTCTCCGCCAGATAAATCATTAAGATTGGCCGTTTCCATACTATCAACAGAACGATTATTGTTGGCAGTAATATTTATTGCAAACATTTTCCGAATCATATCCGCTAACACAACATTGGATGCAATTGACCAATTATAGTTTTTATTTATTTCGATTTTTGGTAAATCCGAAATTGACAAACCATTTATTTGTCCTGCTAAACTTTGGGCACCTGGTATACCATTTACAACGGCTTCGTAATTGGCAATTCCAATATATCCATAAGCCCTTGCTGCCTGTGGTGGAAAAATACCAGGCGTTGATTGGGAGATTTTACAAAGCAAATTAAAGTAGCCATTTACTTTTTCGCCCGAATACATATTTGCAGGTTTACTGGTAGTTGGCAAAGCCAGATTATCATCTTTTCTACAGGCAGCAAATACTAATACCAGACAGGTTATTAGTGTTACAATTTTTAAATTTTTCATTTTGATTGATAAAATTAAATTTTAGTTTGAAACCTATCTTTAAAAATAACTTAAAAACCTTAGTATACCGAACAAAGATAAAATCGAATTATTGTGTGTAATTCTTATGTAGTGGTTAATGAAATCAGAAATAAAAGTATCGATAATCTGTATATTTGCAGCCTTTAATTTGAAGATTATGTGGAAATATTTGTTGTTGTTATTTTTTGTAGGGAATAGTCAGTTAGTTGTGTCTCAGAAATTACAGGTAACAGCCATTGCAGGTTTAATGAATTACCAGGGCGATTTACAAGAAAAAAAGTTTACGTTAGAGCAAGGAAAGGCTGCTTTTGGTATTGGTGCTTATTACGAAATTTCAGACCGCTTTATGGTAAGGGCAAATATTATTTCGGGCAGTGTTTCAGCAGCTGATAATTTTGGAACAAATAACAAAAGCAGGAACCTGAGTTTTTCAAGTCCGATTACAGAATTTCATTTAGGCATTGAATACGATTTGCTGAATATTTACGAAAATATGGTTACGCCCTATGCTTTTTTCTCAGTTGGATTTTTTCAATTCAAACCTTCAGCAATTAATGCGGCAGGAAATAAAGTTTTTTTACAACCACTGGGTACCGAAGGCCAAGGGTTTTATCAAGGCAGAAAAAAATATGGTTTAACTCAAATAGCAATTCCTTTTGGAGCTGGCATAAAAATGGCCATGTCGGATAATGCATATTTAAGATTAGAAGCCGGCCTTCGTTATTTACTTACCGATTATTTAGATGATGTTAGTACAACATTTGTTGATAAAGCCGCACTATTGGCAAACAATGGACAACTGGCTGTGGATATGGCTTTCCGAAGTGCAGAGATAAAACCTGCTGCAGTTTATCCCGGACAAGGAGCAATTAGAGGTAATCCAAAAGTGAAAGATATGTATTACATTATCGGGATTTCTGTTAGTTATCGATTACCCACTGCATCTGGATACAGTTCTAAAAAATTAAAAGGAAATGTTGGCTGTCCGGTAAATTTTTGATGCAACTTTTACCATTAATAGATTAATCTTGTTGCTGGGTTTAAACAATCAATTAATAAGCCTGTTATCTTGCAAACAAAATTTTTATGGCTTACTCTTCTCTTGAAGCATGTTTACTGGATTTAGAAAAAAATGGCCAATTAATAAGGATACAAGAAGAAGTAGATCCTTATCTGGAAATGGCTGCCATTCATTTAAGGGTTCACGAAAATAAAGGCCCGGCATTGTTATTTGAAAATGTAAAGGGTAGTAGGTTTAGGGCCGCATCCAATATTTTTGGCACACTACAAAGAAGTAAATTTATTTTCAGAGATACTTTAGCATCTGTACAAAAATTAATCGAATTAAAAAACGATCCGGTAAAAGCATTTAAACAGCCTTTTAAAAATATAGCTTCAGGTTTTGCAGCACTCAAAGCATTTCCTTTAAAAAATCCGGTAAATAAACCGGTATTATTTCAACAAATAAATATTGAAGATATACCACAAATACAGCACTGGCCCATGGATGGCGGCGCTTTTGTAACGATGCCACAGGTTTATACCGAAGATATTGAGCAACCCGGAATTATGCATGCCAATCTGGGCATGTACCGCATCCAACTTTCGGGCAACGATTATATTTTTAATAAAGAAATTGGGTTGCATTATCAATTGCATCGGGGTATTGGAGTGCATCAAAATAAGGCCAATAAAAAAGGACTGCCCCTAAAAGTGGCGGTGTTTATTGGAGGGCCGCCGGCGCATTCCGTTGCAGCAGTGATGCCTTTGCCCGAAGGAATTAGTGAAGTAACTTTTGCCGGAGTGCTGGGTGGGCGCAGGTTTCATTATTGTTATGAGGATGGCTTTTGTATCAGCACCGATGCCGATTTTGTAATTACGGGTACCGTTAATCCCGGCGAAAATAAACCGGAGGGCCCCTTTGGCGATCACCTGGGTTATTACAGTTTGCAACACGATTTTCCATT
>JANPAP010000585.1:0-3269 GCA_031429975.1 Chitinophagaceae bacterium | reverse complement strand
GAATTTATGATTGGAACCCAGTTTCACCCAGAGGCTGATGCCATTGGAATGAGTTTACATCTTCAAACTGAAGATAAAAAGAAAACGGTAATTGAAAATTATGGTTTTGAGAAATGGGAAAGTATGATTGATCATCTTAATGATCCGGACAAAATAATGCATACCTATGCCCACATACTTCCTAACTTTTTAAATACGGCAATTGAAAATCTTAAGCCGGTTGAATTTTAGTTTCGCTTTTTCATTTTAAAATATTTTTAAATTTCGAAGTATTTGAATTGGCCAATTTTTAATTGCTACTTCAAATACTTCAGTTTAAATTAAATTATTATGATTAAATTTATCCTGTTCATCATTCTTTTACAATCGCATTATTATTTACTATGCAGCCACAATTAAGACAGGAGTTTAATAAAAATTTTACAGCGGAAAAGTATCAGGCTTACATGGCAGAAATTGAAAATCTACATCCGGGCTCATTAGATTTTAGAAATGCGGAAACGCCTGTTTTTATTTCAAAATCATTTACCAAAAAAATGCTTGATGCCTGCGAAAGTATTATTGATGTAATACTACAACCCGATTTTAAAACATTTACCGAAAGGGCAATTCCTCCCCAATTAAAAGTACCTAACGAAAATGATTATGCCGATTTTGTAGTTTTCGATTTTGGAATTTGTGAAAATGAGCAAGCAGTATTAGAACCCCAATTGATAGAGATGCAGGGCTTTCCAACCTTGTTTGGGTTTCAGGCATATCATACTGCCATAACCAGAGCCTACGCTAATGTTCCTGAAAATTACGATGCATATCTCAGCAATTACAATGAAGATTCCTACCTGAAATTATTAAAAGAAATAATTGTTGCGGATGAAAAACCGGAGCAGGTAATTTTGTTGGAAATTTTTCCGGAAAAACAAAAAACGTTAATTGATTTTTATTGCACAGAAAAAGCGCTGGGTATAAAAACGGTTTGCCTTACAAAATTAATTGCAGCCGGGAATAAATTATTTTATGAAAATAACGGGCAAGAAATTGAAATCAAAAGAATTTATAACCGGATTATTTTTGATGATCTTCAGCAACAAAAAGAACTAAAAAATATAATTGACTTTACCCATCCCTGGGAAGTGGAATGGGTATCCCATCCTAACTGGTTTTACAGAATCAGCAAATTTACATTGCCGTTTATAAATCATCCAAATGTACCTGCTACCATTTTTTTAAATGAATTAAAAAGCTTACCAGAAGATTTAGAAAACTATGTATTGAAACCGCTGTTTTCTTTTGCAGGAATGGGAGTTGTAATTGATGTTACCAAACAGGATATTGAAAATATTACAGACCCGGAAAATTGGATTTTGCAAAAAAAAGTAAAGTATGCCGATATTATTATAACGCCTGATGGCAATGCCAAAGCCGAGATCAGGTTATTTTATTTTTGGAAAAAAGGGTGGGAGAGACCTGTTGCAGTACATAATTTGGCAAGATTAAGTAAAGGCAAAATGATTGGAACCCGTTACAATAAAGATAAAACCTGGGTGGGTGGTAATGTTGCTTTTTTTGAAAAACAATAAAGTTTATTAATGATTTTTTCTGGAAATTTATTCTATCTAAAATATAATTTATGAAAATTGGATTACAACGGTTTACCTTTTTTTTAGATCAATTACAAAAGTTATTTTCCAAAGCAGCCACTCAAAAAAATCCTGCACTTTGGCTTTATGCAAATAATGCCCGAACCCCTTTGTTTATGTTGGAAGGCCTTTCAAAATTGTATGGCGATTTACATAACAAAAAAAAATTTAGTAAACTAAAAATGCATTTTAAATTATTGGAAGATGCAATTGGTGCAATTGATTATTATGATACAGTTGCAAAGGAATTTGAAAAAAATAAAAAAATACCAGCCACAGTTATAAACTATTTGCAAGCACAAACCAGAGAAAAAATTCAGTATTTTAATGAGTTATTGGTTGAAGAAAAATGGCTGGGTGCAGATAAATTAAGGGTTACTAAAATTCAAAAAAAACTACTGAAAGTAGATTGGTTGAATGAAGAAAAAGAAATTACAGCTATTCAGGAATTTTATGGAAAATCAATTTATGAAATACTGGAATTTTTGAAAACAAAACAGTATCGTTTTGATAATATGGAATTGGATGTTCACGAATTGAGAAGAAAGTTAAGATGGCTCAGTATTTATCCACAAGCAATGAAGGGTAGTATTCAATTGGGTGCAAACAAAGCCAGCCCCCAGCATCTAAAAAAATATCTAACTAAAGAAATTGTAAATTCTCCCTATAATGTAATGCCCGAAGTAGGAACAGCAACTTGCTTTTTAATGTTGGAAAAAAAATATTTTCTTTCCTTAAGCTGGATGATTGCTGATTTAGGAAAATTAAAAGATAGCGGTTTAAATGTTATTGCTTTAAAAGAAGCATTGCAACAAACTTCGGCTTTAAAAGAAACGGCATGTTTAAATAAAGCCTATCAATTATTGGGGAATACAAAAGAGAAAATTCCTGTTTTATTAAATAAAGCTACGGCTACCTGCAAGCTTTTTATTAAAGAACAAAATTTAGAAAATATGCTAATGGGCATTAAGCTAGCAAAAAAATTAAATACAGAATAGGTTTAAATAAAAATCCCCGGTGTTAGCCGGGGATTTTTTTATTTTAGGCTCTTGCCTTTGAAGGCGCTTTTTTCTTTGTTGTTTTTAAAGCACTATCAATGGCTTTACTAATTTCTTCAAATGTTACTTTTCCATTAAAGCGTTCGCCATTAATAAAAAATGTTGGAACGTCGGTAACACCCCGGTTAATACCTTCTTTCATATCGCCCTGTACCTGCCAACCATAAGTAGCATTTACCAATTCATCCAAAAATCTTTTGTTTTGAACGCCGGCTTCTTTACTGTGTAACTTTAAACTGGTAGTTCCCAGGTTACGACGATTGGCAAATAAAATATTATGCATTTCCCAAAATTTTCCATCCTGAGCAGTGGCTACTGCGGCTTCGCCAGCTTTTAAGCTACGTTGGTGAATATTGGTCATTGGAAAATGGCGGAAGTTAAAACGCACTTTGCCTTCGTACTCTTCCAATATTTGTTTTACAACTTCATTTGCTTTTGCACAAATTTCACTTTCATATTCTCCAAACTCTTCTAAGGTAACCGGCGCATTAATGTCTCCTACAAAAACGTCTCTTGGTTCAATAATTTCTACAATCTCTTTTTTGAATGCCATAAATAATGTTTTAATTTTCTT
>JANPAP010000584.1:0-6239 GCA_031429975.1 Chitinophagaceae bacterium | reverse complement strand
CAATTGATTTACCAAACCACTACTTTAATTATATTTTAGTACTACCGATTATTTAATTGTATGTAATTAATTAATAATTGTAAATTGTAATACACAATTTAAAAAATATTGTATGCATAAGAAAATTTTTATAACCGCAGTGGTTTCCCTTGCAATTTTTGCAGGATGTAAAAAAGACAATACAGCCCTCTCTGAAAAACAGGGCAGCCTGGCTCCTTCTTCCAAATCTTTAGTAAACGAATCAACGGAAATGGATTATGTGCCCAATGAAATGATTGTAAAATTTAAAAAGGGCAGCACCGAAACCAACCGTTTTTCAGCCCTTGCAAAAGTTAGTGGTAAGCAGGCAGAACATATTCTTACAAAGGCCATGCTTCGGGCCGGAGATAATAATGGCGTTTACCTTATCAATACGCCCCTTGCAGTTTTAGATGCGGTTAGAAATTTAAAATCGGATGTAGCCATTGAATATGCCGAACCCAATTTTATTTATCATCACAGCTTGGTTTCAAACGACAGTTATTATACCAATGGTTCGCTTTGGGGCATGTATGGCAGTGCCACTTCTCCTTCCAACCAATATGGATGCCAGGCGGGTACTGCATGGGCAAATGGCCATACCGGTTCTGCATCGGTTTATATCGGGGTAATTGATGAAGGAGCCATGTTTGCTCATGAAGACTTGGGCAATTTTGGAAACCCATACGAGATTGCTGGAAATAACCTGGATGATGATGGCAATGGCTTTGTGGATGATAAAACAGGTTGGGATTTTGATGCCAACGACAATACCACTTTTGATGGCACCGACGATGATCACGGCACCCATGTATCGGGAACGATTGGTGCCAAAGGCGGTAACAGTATTGGTGTTGCTGGTGTAAACTGGAATGTAACCTTGCTCTCTGCAAAATTTTTAGGCCGTCGTGGTGGCACTACTGCCAACGCTATTAAAGCCGTTGACTATTTTACAGATCTTAAAATAAAGGATGGATTAAATATAGTTGCTACCAATAATTCCTGGGGCGGTGGTGGATTTTCTCAGGCATTGCAGGATGCTATTTCCAGAGCCGAAGCTGCCAATATTTTATTTGTTGCTGCAGCAGGTAACGATGGATTAAATACCGAAACCAGTGTGAGCTATCCATCGGGATATGACAATAATAATATTATAGCGGTTGCCTCCATAACCAGTTCTGGAGCCATTTCAAGTTTCTCCAATTATGCGGCTACCCGTGTTGATATTGGTGCACCTGGTTCTGCAATTTATTCAACCGTACCAGTTTCCAGTAAGGGTAAAATTTCTTCTTCTTATAGTTCTTATAGTGGAACATCCATGGCCACTCCGCATGTTACCGGAGCGGTTGCATTATATGCATCCACACACACTGGTGCCAGTGCAGCTCAAATAAAAGCGGCTATTTTAAGCAGCGCCACTCCTACTGCTTCCTTAAGTGGAAAATGTGTAACCGGTGGCCGGTTAAATGTTTCAGGATTTTAAATTCAAAAAATGTTATTATAAAAAAAAGAGATTGTCTAAGCAGGCAATCTCTTTTTTTTAATCAGAATTTCTATCAACTTATTTGTGTTTGCTTTTTAGGTATTTTTCATGAATGATGGTGCCCATTGGTTTTTCGTACACTTTACTTTCTACCCAACTAATGATATCGAGATAGGCAAATGCCCGGGTTTCAAAACGGTTCTTTTCAAATTGTTTGATGCTGGCTAATAATTTTTTTAAACCGGGCTTTAGTTTACTGGCCGATTCGTACACATTGTTTTTTAAAAATTTAAAAATTTCTTCCTCCACAGCGGTAAGGTTTTCCATCTTCGACATAAAGCGGAATACAGATCGAATTAAGGACTCGATAATCGAATCATTCCCTAATTCAAAATGAGCCAACAAATGTACCAGCCTAGCATAGCTCTGTAGGTCAATCCGCATGTCCATCGGGCCGTTGATAATTTTTTGTAGTTGATCAATACTGGCTTCATAATCGCCATTGCCAAAATAAAGCAAAGCAGTTTTGTATTGAATTACCAATACCCGGTGCTGATCGATGTACAGAGAAAATTCTTTCAATCCTTTTTCAATATCTGGTACCAGTTTTACGCCTGCTGCAAAACTGCCTTTCATTAAATGCTGGTTAATTTTGGCGCTTGTTAAATATACAAAGGCCTGCATGCGGAAATTATCATGTTGATTGGCTTCTTTAGATTTGGCAAATGTTTCAAACAAAGGCAAACTAATATCAAAGGCTTTGTAATTTCTTAAATCAAAATTGGCCGTCAGTAAATTATGCAAGCCTTTAATGTGGTGCCCGGTTTCAACAGCAATCATGGCCGGGTTATTAATAAAAAGTTGCACCCATTTTTTACTGTAGCGATAGTACATTAAAAAGTCTTGCCTGATAAAAGCATACCAGCAATAGCTTTGGTACAGATACAATAATTGATAAAAGCCAGTTGTTTTTTCAGGATCAACTTGCAGGTTTTGTTTAAAAAATAATTTTACTGCATTTTCGTCTGTTTCGTTTCGGGCATGGCCATGCTTAACATACCATTGATATAATTGCAGTGCCAGATTAGACAGTCCTGTAATTTTAGTACGTTGTTCATTTACTTCATTGGCTTCCTGTGTAAGCCGGTCTGCTGCCCCATCTCCACTACGGGTGATATGGAGGGTTTCAATCTTTTTTTCAAGAGAAATTACCTGAATCAAAAATGTTTCCTGATGAAAAGATTTTGCAAGGTCTTTTACTTTCTCCAATATTTTAAGGCTCTGAATATACAATCCCTTATTGTACAATATTCGGGCATAATCCAATTGTTCGTGTAACTGTAAATCGATGCTTTCGGAGCTTTTTAATAAACGCAAACTTGCCAGCAATTCTTTATACAAGTGCGCTTTTAAATTAGCGTACTGGGGTTTTTCTATGCTAGGAAGTTTTTTAATAATCAATCTTTCATCATATTCTTTACTCTTATCAATGGCATCAAAAAGTTGGATGATTTTTAAATCCTGCCGTGAAGAACTTCGCTTGATATAGATTTTAAAATGCCGCTTCTCCGATTTTTCAAGGGATTGAATCAATTGAAATAATATATCTGCTGTTCGGTTGGACATCATAAATAATTTAGGCTGTAATTCAATACAGCAAACAGTTTTATAAAACTAAAATAGTTTTTAGCAGAATAAAATCACTAGAAAGTTGATTAGGCACTTATAATTGTGCAACCTACTTTTGAATTACAAAGATTGATTCATACAGCAGGCAATCGTTAAAGCAGCAATCAATCGTTAGAAGGTAGTTCATCTACCAGCGCTGACCGAGTCAGCAAGTTAAAAAAACCGTTAAGATTTTTTCATATGGCAAGCAATCGTTAAAGTCACTCCGTTTCTACGGAGTGGCTATTTTTTTACAATGATAGATGATTTCTGAATAACAATTCAGTTTTGATAATAGTATCTTTTAAAAATTGAACTCAGTGCTTATGGAAATTATTCACAGTTAGCATTAATAATTTTTTTTGTGTACTGCCTCTACCCTTTTTTAAAACCTGTAACCAAATCTAATCAGTATCCGGTTCATTGAATATTCCAGATTGCGCTTTGAAGTTATTGGTTGATTGTTGCCGGTCCAAATCTGTTCATCATAAGATTCACTCAGTGTTTTATTACTGAATCCTACAGCCGTAAAAAAGCCCCGTTTTTTACTATTAAATAAATTGTATCCAAATCCAATATCCGAATAAATGCCATTTTTAAATTGGCTTAAATTGTTCCATCCCCACCAACCAGATTGCTGCCGTTGGGTAGTGGTTGGCCAGGCAATATTTACACCTCCGTTTGCATAAATAAAAAATTGCCGGTCGCCATTGCCAAAATATTTTTTTATATCTATAAATACCGGCACGGTTCTGTATTTGTAATAATCAAAGCCGGTACCCAATCCAATATAATATCCATTTTGCAGATAGCCTCCTGTAAAAAGAATTTGTGCGTTTACCTGATTTTCTCCGTTTAATAAAGCCGTCTGAGCCGCAACAGCAATGGAGCCTTTTTGTTTGGAAAGTTGCGCCATCAGGTTAATCCCAATCAGCAAAATGATCAATGTCGAAAAAATATATTTCATACAAATTATTTATTGATTGAAATCTTTCCAACAACAGCTGCAGTTGCAGGATTGGAATAATTAATAAAATATAAACCATCTTTTGTAACGGTAATGGCCAGGCCATTCATTGCAATTACATCGTAGGTTTCAATACCCGTAATTTGTTTTAGCGGGGTAATATTATTTGCATTGGTTGCATCAAAAATTTTCAATCCTTCTTTACCATCGCAAACCAATAACAGGTTCCCGTCTTTCGAAAGACCCAATGGCCCTGAAAGTGGATAGGACTTTACCAATTGCGGAGTCGTGATGGCACTGATATTAACCACATCCAGTTGATTTAAAAAACCGGCGCAAATACTGTTGCTTCGCAAGGTTATGTATGCATGGTTATCATCGGCAATAACCGGATCGCAAGCCCTGGCATGGGTAAACTGCGAAATTTTAACCGGATTATCGGCATTGATGGCATTGTAAATAAACATACCCGATTGGGAACCGATAAAAAGTTTGTCCTTATAAGGAAAGATCGTTTCAATGTCTCCTTGGTTTAACTGAATGGTTTTTACATAAGCCGGTACTGCGGCGTTTGAAGTGTTGAATACTTTTAAATCTTGCCAGCTTACAGTGTACAATCGTTCACCCATCAATCCAAATCTTGCCATTGACCCTCCTACACCATTGGTAACCGCAGCGCTATTTGATGCAGCAGCAGGGCCAGATGTACTTAATAAAATATCGGTTCGACCGTAAAATGAATTATCGCTCAAACTTCTTTTTATGATGGTATCAACCCTCACCCAGTCTGTGATAATAAGGTTGGTATCTGCAACAAAACCGTTGCTGTATAAACGATGTGGAAACACTCCATCCATAAATTGTTTTACAACAACATTTAATGGATTTGAAATATCAATTGTAACCAGATCGGTAAAGCAATCGGCATACAGGTAATTGCCCCTCACCGCCACATCAACACATCCAGGAATATTTACAAAGCCAATATTTACGGGCAAGGCCGGGTTGCTAAAATCTATGATGTGTACACCTTTATTAACCTCATTTAAAAATATATAATTTCCTTTTACAAATAATTTGCCTGGGTTTGTAACCGCAATGGCAGCGCTACTTTTGGTGTTATTTCGAACCTCTGTTTTTGTTTTATAAACGGGTTTAAAAAACGAATAGCTTTCGGTAATGGTATCTTTTGTGCATCCAGCAAATAAGCCAATGCACAATAATAAAAAGCAGGTGTGATAAAATAATTTGTATTGCATGTTGAGTGTTTTATTGATTAACAAGATCGGATGCATAAACGTTGCATCGGCAAAATTAATTTTTATTTAATCGCCAGGATAATTGAATACCTGTAAAAGAAAGATGCTGGTTCAGATCAAGTGATTTTTGCCATTGGCCTGATAAATTATATTGATATTGCAAACCGATGGTTAATGGATAGTTTAGTTTTTTAATCATGCCCATTGCAATACCCGTACGCAATTGAAATTGCGAACGATTGAACAGACTTTTGCTGTAATAATAATTATCGGCACCACTGTCAAAATAAATGGCATTGGAACTTGCCAGATAACTATAAACAATGCCCCCATTTAAATAAACCGGACGATTTTTAATTTTGTTTATTTGCCATTGCAACATCAACGGAATTTCAATAAAATGATATCGGTTTATAAATGTATTTGCGGTTCCATTTTTAAAGGAACTGTTAACTACTATATCACCTTCATTGATTGTAAACCTGGCAACCGAGTCAACATTACTGCCGGTTTTAATTGATGAAGAGTAAAATGAATACTCCAGTCCGGTTGAAAATGCAATTCGTTTTTTTAACCATTTCTTCATTTGAATTCCTGCTCCAAAACCTGCGCCCTGTCCAGATTTTGAAGGAAAATTTTGACCTGAAATATTTGGTGAGGTGCTCAACATGTCGACAAATTTAAAGGCCTTCGAAAAACTGCTTATTCCAGCAATGCCGGCTTTAAAATTCAGGGCAATTTCAATTTTATTTTTATTGGATATTGATTTTTTTGTCTTAGCCAAATTGAGTTTATGGATAATGGATTGGATGCTGTCGTCAGCTGCCATTTTGCTTTCTACTGC